>JAZSJO010000031.1:0-23503 GCA_045534365.1 Eubacteriales bacterium | reverse complement strand
GGGGATAACGTAGTCTGCATCGTCGGGATCGCGGTTCGTCTCAACGATTGCGATTACGGGGATACCGAGCTTCTTAGCCTCAAGAACTGCGTTTCTCTCCTTGCGGGGGTCAACGATGAAGATCGCATCGGGAAGCTGTTCCATGGTCTTGATACCGCCGAGGTTCTTCTCAAGGTCGAATATCTCCTTCTGGAGCTTCGCAACTTCCTTCTTGGGAAGCATATCGAACGGGCCATCCTCAGCCATCTTGTTGAGGCTGTTGAGTCTTGCGATAGATCTCTTGATGGTCTTGAAGCTGGTCATCATACCGCCGGGCCAACGAACGTTTACGTAGTACTGTCCGCAACGCGCAGCTTCTTCCTTGATAGCCTCTGCAGCCTGCTTCTTAGTACCTACGAAAAGAACGTTTCCGCCTTCAGCCGCGAGGTCGCGTACGAACATGTAAGCTTCCTCGAACTTCTTAACGGTCTTTTGAAGGTCGATGATGTAGATGCCGTTTCTCTCTGTGAAAATGTACTCCTGCATCTTAGGATTCCATCTTCTTGTGTGATGTCCGAAATGGACGCCTGCTTCAAGCAGCTGCTTGATAGAAATAATAGACATATTTTATGTCCTCCTTCGGTTTTTCCACCACAGTAGCTTTGGCGATGCAATCCCCTTTAATTACAAGGATACTTCAAGGAGACACCGACACCGCAGACGTGGTACTGTGTGTGTAATTGATTTTTACTGCGCTTTTTCGCACAGCATTTGTGATTATAACATATTATAAATACTTTTTCAATAGCCGCAGGAAATGTTTACAAATTATTTACATTATAATTTCCGTTTTCTTGCGTTGCGACCGCTTTTGCACGAACAGCCGTTAAGCGTAAGCTCGTTTTGCGGTATTTTGACAAGCACCGCGTCCTCGCCGATGCATTCTATCCTGCACCAAGGAATAATGAACTCTTCTCTTTTACCGAGCCAGGATATCCCGCTGCCCTCGGGCACGATGATCGCCGTTATACGCCCGTCGTCAAGATCAAACTCAAAATCACACGGATACCCGAGTCGCTCACCTCCGCAAAGATTTATGACCTCCTTCTCTCTCAGTTCAGCCGTGCTAATTTTATGCATACTCTCTCCTCCACAAAAAAATTCAGGCAACCTAAAAAAGGTTACCTGAAAATTATATGCTTATATAGCATTTTTATTGCTCTTTTTTTCAATAATTCTGAGAACGAGCAACGCAATAGCGTAAAGCAACGCGTATCCGAGAATTATGAAATACTCGCGACCTCCCCAGCCGTACTTGAAAAACTCCGAAGTAAATGAGGATTGGGTAGATATTGCGCACAAGCCGAGAAGCAGGCCGTAGGATACGATTACCTTGAGCCAACAATTGCTTCTTCCCTCCCCCTTTTTCGTAAAGGTAATATTTATCATAAAAACTTCGGCAAAAAGAGTAAGCAGGAGACAGATAAATATAGGAAGCGTGTAAGTGGGATGCTCTCCGAAAACGCCTGCCGCTCCGAGAATACTGACGGAGAGGGATACGACGAAGGCAATTCCTGCTCTCACTATAATGCCTATAAATCTTGAATGCAAAAGATCTGCGGAATACTTTGTAAAATCGCGTTTTTGCGAAAGTATCGTTCCTTTTTGCTCCGCATTCGTGAATATAGTGATCGAAAGCATTGCGAACACAGAGGCAAGAGAGACCGACATCAATGGATCAAGGAATATCGTTCCCGTTGCCACCGACATTAAAGAGAAGACCAAAAGAGGACTCATAAGCATCGCGAAAAGCAGCATCGACTGAGCCAGAGAAACGTACGCGCATCTTGACATCCTTATCGCTCTCATAACCGAGTAGAGTCCGCCGCCGTTGTCGTTCGCTCTCTTAACTATCACCTTTGCAAGAAGGCGGGTGCGCTGAGAAGCTCTGACGCTCGTCTCTCTGCCCTCGGGAGGAAGCTTTTCGTAAAGCGATTCCTTATATTTATCACTCGCATAATTCAAAACATCACAGCTGACGACAATATCTGACTGAGCCATCACCACGTTATAGTCGTTACAAACACCGTAAGCGGCTATTCTCGCGCCGTTTTTCCGCATACAGCTTACCAAGGAGCAATATTCCTCGTTGGTAAAGCCTACGTAAGCGCAATACTGACCGATACCGTCGAGTATGCTTTTATCGGATCTGCGGAAATTCGACGCATATGCTATATTGCCGCAAAACATCTTGGAAAGCTCGGGAGCGGACAGAAGCTTTGCCATCTGCTCGTCCTCCTCGTACAGAAGAACGGTAGTCTTAACGTTGAGAGCCAAAAGCTCTGCCATTACGGTGTCAACGTCGCAATCAAGCTTTTGCTCAAGAACCACGACGCCCTCAAAAATCGTGCCGTTTTCATTTTCGCTGATAACGTAGAGGCAATTACCTCCCTTTTTCTCGGCGCGCTTACAAAAATCTGTTATTCGGTAGATATCCTCTTCCGCGATCGCTCTCGTTTCACCGTCATATATAAGAGCGCATTTTTCCAAAATGCTCTTATCGGTAACTATAGCGGTACGGTAGACCTCACTTTCGGTCTCGGCGCAGGCGTAAGAGCGTCCGCTTCTTACGTCATTTGCGAAATACAGCGATTTGATCGCGATAGAAGCGCCGCTCATATCGTATCCGCAGGTCTTCAAATGTGTAAAAAGCGTGTCGGAATATCCGTTTGCGCGGAATTCACTGTCAATCACGCCCTCGCTCTGCGCTTTGATATAGGTATGTATATATTTGAGCAATCTATCAGCTCCCGCGGTCTCGACCGTAAGCTCTTTTGAAGGACCGAACGCCGTATATGCCGCGGCGATCCTGAATTCTCCGCAAGAGAGTCCCGCTTTTCCGACGAGTAAAAGATCGGTAACACCCGTCAGCGTATCAAGCGACCTTACGTTACGCACCGCCGCGGAATTATCTCTCTTTCGTCTCGAGCTTTTATGAGTTGAAAGTCTTTTTATATAAGAGGAAATAACGACTCTCGCTCCGCAGGCAAGAAGCGCGTCGGTCAAAAGATAGATCGCAGACAGAAGCATAAGGAAAACGTATATAAACGATTCCTTGCCGTTGAGCGTAAGCAGACCGATAAGCGAAAGCATCAAAAGGATCGCAACGCTTATAAAGGTTATACGATGAAATATCGGCTTGAAATCCTTAACGAGAGCAGGCTCTGCGTCCTTTCCGCCGAGCGCGCCTTCGGAAATGAACGAAGCAAGATAAACATCACGGTCTGTGTCGCAGACCACTGCGGTCGCTTCGCCCGATGTTATTGCGCTACCTGCGTAAAGCATATTCTCTGCGTCGGAGACCGCCGGTGCCGCTTCCTTGCCGTATTCAGCGGCGAATTTTGACGCTCTGCGGCTCTGCACTCCGTCAGCGGAGCTGTAAAGCTCCTCAACGGCAAGTCCGTCACTTGAAATAAGCCTTGCGTCGCAGGTAAGAAGATCGCCCTCTCCAAGCAGGATAATGTCACCGCGAACGAGGTTTCTTCCGTCGGTATAGAATACGTGTCCTCCTCGCTTCACTCTCACCATAGGGCTTGAAAACTCTTTCATAGCGTCAAGCTTTTTCGTTGCGTTAAGTAATATAAATCCGCCGAACGAAAGCGAAGCTATTGCAACGGCAAGGACGGAGAGTCCTAAAAGGTGACGACCGAGAATTGCCGTGAGAAGAGCTACTATCAGAAGCAGTATCGCCAGGGGGGCGCCAACGAAGGTCAACACCTCGCTTACCGCCGAGCTTTTTCCCTCAACGAACAGAGAGCTTGGTCTGCCGTTTTTGTTCTTTTCGGCAAGTCTCGCTCTCGCTTCTCTTCCCGAAAGCCCCTCGGAAAGATCGGTATTAAGTTTTTTTTCAATTGCGTTAAGCTCGGGAATATGCCAATTGTTTGCCATATCTGAAAACCCCTTTTAGTTATTTTTAAAGGCAGACGACCTTGACCTCGCCGTCAACCACGGAAAGCGAAGCGTTGGTAAATGCTTGAGAATAATCGGATATTATAAGCTCTGCAAGCTTGTCTTCAATATTCTTCTGGATATATCTTCTCATATTTCTCGCACCGTATTTCTCCGAGAAGGAGCCCTGCGCCACGCATCTTGCCACATCGTCGGAATATTTGAGTGTGATTCCCTTTTCCGCAAGTACCTCTGCGAGCTGAGAAAGCATAATATGCGCTATCTTCTCAAAATCGTTTACGTCGAGGCTTCTGAAGGTGATTATCTCGTCAACGCGGTTGATAAATTCGGGACGCAGGAAGCTTGAAAGCGCCTTTTCCGTTCTGTCCGCCGCGCTCTTTGCAGAGTCACTTGCAAATCCGACGACGCCGCTTCTGCTTTCGGAGCCTGCGTTAGTAGTCATAACGATCACGGTGTTTTCAAAATTTACCGTTTTGCCGTGAGCGTCGGTAATCCTTCCGTCGTCAAGTATCTGAAGCATAATGTTCAAAACGTCGGGGTGTGCCTTCTCGATCTCGTCGAAAAGCACTACGGAGTAAGGACGGCGACGGATCTTCTCGGTAAGCTGGCCCGCGTCGTCGTAGCCGACGTATCCGGGAGGCGAGCCGATGATCCTTGATACCGAATGCTTCTCCATAAACTCCGACATATCGAGTCTTATAAGCGTTTCAGGAGAATCAAAGAGGTCTGCGGCAAGAGTTTTTACAAGCTCGGTCTTACCTACTCCCGTAGGTCCTGCGAAAATGAATGAGACGGGCTTTCTCTTATAAGCGATTCCCGCTCTGTTGCGCTTGATCGCTCTTGCGACCGCGTCGACCGCCACGTCCTGACCGACGAGACGCTTTTTAAGTCTCTCGGCAAGACTGTCGATGCGTGCGTATTCGTTCTCGGTAATAGATGTTGCGGGTATTCCCGTCCAAAGCTCGATAACGTTGGCGATATGCTCCTCGGTAAGCACTACCTTTTCACACACACCGCCGATCTCGTCGAGTCTCTTAGAAAGACGCATCTCCTCGGACTGTATCTTGGTTATCTCTTCATATTTTTTCTGCGTCTGCTTGTCGTCGGAGGTTATCTCGCCCTCAAGCGCCTCTCTGCTTGATTTCAGCGCGAGAAGCTTGTCGTGTATCTCCAGGGATTCGTTAAGCTCTGCGGAGGAAAGCGAGAGCTTCGACGCCGCCTCGTCAAGCAGGTCTATAGCCTTATCGGGAAGGTATCTGTCGGTGATATATCTTTCGGAAAGAACGACCGCGCGAGCAAGTATCGACTCGGGAATTCGTATCTTGTGAAATTCCTCGTAATAATGGCTGATGCCGCGAAGCATCTCGACCGCCTCCGCTATTGAAGGCTCGTTGACGGTCACGGGCTGGAATCTACGCTCGAGAGCCGAATCCTTTTCTATATATTTTCTGTATTCGTTAAGTGTAGTCGCGCCGATTATCCTGACCTCACCGCGAGAAAGGGCGGGCTTAAGGATATTTGCTGCGTTAACGCTTCCCTCAGCGTCGCCCGCGCCGACGATATTGTGTACCTCGTCGATAACGAGTATCGCTCTGCCGTGCTCCTTGACCTCGGCAAGAAGCCCGAGTATCCTTGACTCAAACTGACCTCTGAACTGGGTTCCGGCAACGAGAGCGGTAAGGTCAACGAGGAATATCTCCTTATCCTTAAGCTTATAAGGCACGTTGCCGTCGGCGATCCTGATCGCAAGTCCCTCCGCTATGGCGGTCTTACCGACACCGGGCTCACCTATAAGACAGGGATTGTTTTTCTGACGGCGGCAGAGAGTCTGGATAACTCTGTCCATTTCTCTGTCTCGTCCTACTATTCGGTCAAGCTTGCCCTCTTTAGCGCTTTGAGTGAGGTTTTTACAGTAGGTCGTCAGGAACTTATAGGTCTTTCCCTGCTGTTGCTTTCCGTTTTTCGCGTTGTTCTTTTTATTCTTTTCGGGATTTATCGGAACGATATTTCCACCATCATCGTGCTTGGGCGCGTTTTCACTTGCCGCCTTAATGGCGTCGGCAAGACCGCTATCCTTAAAGAGCTTGGGCAGGTCGATAGCTGGCGCGCCGCCGTCCTCGCCCTGAGGAAGCATCTCACCAAGCTCGTCCGCCATGTCCTCTATCTGCTCGGGAGAAATACCCATTTTGTTAAAGACGTCATCCATCATATTCTCGATAGGAAGTCCCATTTCCTTCGCGCAACTAATGCAAAGTCCCTGCGAGGTCTTCTCTCCGTTTTCTACCTTAGTTACGAATATTACCGCCACACGCTTGTGGCAATTTGAGCACATTACCATTTTAAAATCACCTTTGCTTTAAATCAGTTGTCTTATAAAATCAAATATTTTCAAATTGTATATGAATTTAAAGACGTAAGAATCGTTAAACAGGCTCATTATCTCGGAATCCGAGTTCATAGCCGCTATAAGCTCTATACCCGAGTAAAGAGCGGTCGTTATCAACGAGGTGCTCAAAAGTCCGAGCACCATACCCAAGATAAGTCCCAAAATCTTATCTATACCCGTAAGGAGCGGGATATCTATCTTTTCAAGTAAAAAGAAGACGAGCAACAGTACAAGAAAGGTCACGACGAAAACCGCAACGTACGCAATTATTGCAGAAACCGTCGACGCCAACGGTGAGGACACCGTATCAGCCATTTCACGAAGCACCGCCTCGCTGTTCTCCGCGCTTCCGTATTGCTCCTGAAGCGCACCGATATTTATTCCGAAAAGCTCCATTAGCTTGACGAATCCGTCGGGAATATTATTGAAAAACTCGGCAAGGCTATCGCCACCGCCAATAAATCCCGAAATCTTTTCATACGCAAAGTTCGAGAGCTTAGGCCTCATAAAGCTATTTGATATCCAAGCTCCTATAGGCTTTCCAAGTATGATCGCCGCTATCACCGCAAGTATAAATTTCGCCACATTGTATACCGAATGCATAAAGCCCTTTATACAGTGTCTTATCGTAAGAAATGCGATAATAGCTACCAAAATTATATCTATCAGCCACCACATATATATCTCTCCTTTCGATCAAAAAGGTATATAGTACGCCGCAACGGGTGTACAGACTACGACCTCTCCGTTGTCAAAAACGATTATCTCGGCGTTCTCCTCGGAAAAGCTTGCTCTTTGCTCGCTTCCGTATCTTGAGTCTATCTTCAGAATTTCGTCATTGAAAAGCAGATATACGCTTCTTTCGTTCATCTTGATATCGGACACGTTGCCCACGAGCTTCGTTGAATACTCAAGCTTTGCGTTGCTGTCAAAAACGAGCAACGTATTTCCGAGATTGACCGAAGCATCGTCAAAGAGAAGCGAAAAACCGCCGTTCGTTACGGCTATCCTCGTGAGCGCGCCGTTATAGTCGTATCTACCGATAATATCTCCCTTTATATTATAAACGCAGGTCGACTCGTCGCATATAAGCGCTATGCGGTTATCGGAGATGAAATACGCACCGTACGGCATAACGCCGTTCAAGACTACGGAGGAATAGACCTCTCCTTTAGCGGCGTCAAGCAGATTTAGAGTTACCCTGCTCTCTCCCGCCGTGCTGTCAAGCGAAAGAACGGCAACGTACTTGCCATTGTCTGATATCTGCGCGGAGATTATGTAGTCGTTTTTGAAATACGACCATTTAAACTCGAATTCATTATTATAAAAGTTCACCGCAGAGCTGTATTTCTTTTCCTCAGTCACGATGCAAAAGCTTCCGTCGGGACACATATCCGCCGAGCTTATACGGTAATCCGTAGTATCGGACGCGACCTTAATAAAGGAATTATAGACGGCAAAAGTATTTCTGCCCTGATCGTAAACAAGGGCGTTCGTGTCCGAGCAGCTTATCTTTGGATTAGTGTAGTCAGAGCCGAGAGTGAGCGTTGCTCTGCCCGTTGAGGTAAAGAACTTTATCTCACTGTCGCCCGCTACGGCAAGTCCGTTCTTAAAGGAATCAAAATCCTGATTATTTACTGGCTTCGAATAGCTCAGGACCTCGGGTATGCTCTCGTTGAAGCTGCTAATATATCCTACGTCCTTGAACATATAATATACGTTTTCATAAGAAATTATACCGCTTCCCGTTAACAGAGTCACGGAGAGAAACACGCACAAAAGAGCGATAGATACAATTTTTGCCAGACCGAAGCCGTAAGCCACCTTTGCTTCGTTAGAGTTTGAGACGTCGGTATAGCTCGCAAGCTCCTTTTGTCTTGAGATCAACCGAGCGAAAAGACGCCAACCGACTATCTTTTCCTTAACGATCCTGAAAAAGACAACTATTCTGCCAAGAAAGGATATATCGTCATTCCTTTTATTTTTCTTCATCGGTCAGCCTCCTTTCATAAAGATCAGTAAAGTACGTTATTAAGATAAAGTCCCTCGGGTGGAGCGGTCATACCCGCTCTTGCCCTGTCACGGGATCCGATAATGCCGCTAATTTCCTGCGGCGCTATCTTACCCTGCGCTACGGCGATCAAAGTTCCCGTCATTATTCTAACCATATTATATAAGAATCCGTCTGCCGCTACTTTGAAAACTATAACGCCGTCCTCTTCGGCAACAGAAGCGTATTTTACGCATCTGACGGTCGACTCGACCTTCGAGCCGCTCGCCATAAAAGCAGAAAAATCGTGTTCACCCACGAAAAAGCCTGCCGCTTCGTTCATTCTGAGAATAGCATTTTCGTCAATGAATTGAGGAATATGCCAGGCTCTGCCCTCTTCAAATGGGCTTCTCTGACGGTCGTTATAGATACGGTAGATATATTCCTTGTATTTCACGTCATATCTCGGGTGGAAATCCTCGTTCACCCATTCCGCAGACCTGACGGATATATCACAAGGCAAGTGAGCGTTCAACGCGGCGGGAATTTTCGCTGCGTCAATATGAGTTTCAAGAGCATTCTCGCCCTTTTTCGCAATAGTGGCGCAAAACAGATTTGCGTGAACTCCGCTATCCGTCCTGCTGCAGCCCGTCACGTCGCAATCAAAGCCAAAAAGCGACTTTGCCGCCGCGTTAAGCTCACCCTGCACCGTTCTGCAACCATTCTGTATCTGATAGCCGCAAAATTTCGTGCCAAGATATGCTATTCTTACCAATAA
The DNA here is from genome assembly GCA_045534365.1 of Eubacteriales bacterium. Lineage (GTDB taxonomy): Bacteria > Bacillota > Clostridia > Oscillospirales > CAG-272 > SVTX01. The sequence goes on along the minus strand of JAZSJO010000031.1, from coordinate 14,401 downwards.
TTTCATCCTTCCAAATCTCCGTTTACATAGTATAACCGACGGTGGAATAAATATTTATTAGGATTATTCCCGCGCCAAAGGCGACCGTCAAAAACAGAGCAATAAAATCACGGTAGGAAAACCTCAATACGTTAAGCCTCGTTCTACCCATACCTCCGCGATAGCATCGGCAGGTCATAGCAGTCGCAAGCTCGCCTGCGCGTCGGAACGAGGAGATGAACAGAGGGATAAGGATAGGTATCAGAGCTTTTGCGCGCTTGATTATAGAGCCGTTTGAAAAATCCGCGCCTCTCGCCTTCTGCGCCGCCATTATCTTTTCGGTCTCCTCGATTATCGTGGGGATAAAGCGGAGCGCTATGCTCATCATCATTGCGAATTCGTGTACGGGCACCTTCAATACCTTCAGGGGAGACAAGAGCTGCTCAAGTCCGTCGGTAAGCTGTATAGGCGTTGTGGTATAGGTCAGGAATATGCTCGTGCCAATTATCATCGAGACTATTCTTATCACTATGAACGCCGCGTTATAAAGACCGCTGACGTAGACGTTGATAAATCTCCATGAAAACAGAAGCTCCTCCTCGCCGCCCTTCGTCCAAAAAATATTGAGAACGGCGGTAAATATCATAATAAATATAATAGCCTTGATCGACCTGATGACTATCTTGACGGGTATTCTGCTTATAATTATAAGCAAAAACGCCGAAACCAAAAGAAGCGCAAAGCTTATAACGTTTTTACAAAGAAAGCTCGTCACTATATAAAGAATTCCGATAACTATCTTCATTCTCGGGTCAAGACGGTGCATCACCGAGTCGGCGGGATAAAACTGTCCGAGTGCTATGCCCTTCATTTTACACCTCCAAACAGCTCGACAAGCGCCCTCTCAGCGTCGTCGACGGTATAAATATCCTTAGGAAGAGATATTCCTTTTTCATTAAGAAGACGAACGAGAAGGGTTATCTGCGGAACGCCGAGACCTATTGCCTCAAGCTCGTCGCCGCGCGCAAAGACCTCGTTACGCTTGCCTGCCATATCTACCTTTGAATGAGCCATTACGACCACGTTCTCGCAATATTTCGCCATATCGTCCATACTGTGACTAACGATAATGACTGCGGAGCCCGTTGCCTCGGCGTATCTTTTTATTCCGTCGAATATCGAGCTTTTACCGAGAGGATCAAGTCCTGCAGACGGCTCGTCAAGAACCAACACCTCGGGCTTCATAGCCATTATGCCCGCGATAGCCGCGCGACGCTTCTGACCTCCCGAGAGGTCGAAGGGAGATTTTTCGAGGCTGTCTCTTTCAAGACCGACGAAATCCGCCGCTTCAAGCACTCTTTTCTTTATTTCATCCTCGTCAAGTCCCATATTCTTCGGTCCGTAGGCGATATCGGCCTCGACGGTCTCCTCAAAGAGCTGGTACTCGGGATACTGCATAACGAGTCCCACGCGGTATCTTATCTCGGATATCTTCTTTGGATCTTCCCAAATATCTACACCGTCAAGCAATATCCTGCCAGACGAGGGCTTGAGAAGCCCGTTGAACATCTGCCCGAGAGTCGATTTACCCGAGCCTGTGTGACCGATGATACCCGTTATACAATTTTCTTCTATGTCGATGCTTACGTCGTCAAGCGCCTTTATCTCAAAGGGCGTTCCCTCTCCGTAAACGTACGACACGTTTTCTACTTTTATTTTCGACATCGCAAGCTCCAAATCATCGTTCAAGTGCCGCCGCTATAGCTTCGGCGCACATCTCGGGCGTATTTATCTCGCCCTCGATCTTTATTCCCTTTTTCCTAAGCTTCAAAACAAGATCCGAGCAGGGCGGAATATCAAGTCCCGCGCTACGCAATATCTCTGCCTGAGCAAATATCTTTGAGGGAGAGCCGTCGAGGATTATCTTTCCGTCGTTAATAACGACCACTCTGTCGGCTCTTACGGCCTCGTCCATATAGTGAGTTATCGTTATGACGGTCTTGCCCTCTTCCTTGTTAAGCTTTTCTATGGTTTCTACCACGTCTCTCCGTCCCATAGGATCGAGCATCGCGGTGGATTCGTCAAATATCATACAATCGGGCTTCATAGCTATGATACCCGCAATGGCTATCCTCTGCTTCTGACCGCCCGAGAGCCTGTGGGGCTCGTGGTGTGCGTATTCGGTCATACCGACGGTCGCAAGAGCCTCGTCAACCCTTTTTCTTATCTCGCTTCTCTCGATTCCAAGATTTTCGGGGCCGAACGCCACGTCCTCCTCGACTATCGTCGCAACAAGCTGATTATCTGGATTCTGAAAGACCATTCCGACCTTTTTACGAAGCTCGTAGACCTCGTCCTCGGTAATATCGGGGGAAGAAACTTCTATGCCGTCGACCTCGATATTGCCGTCAAAGAAATCGTAATCGTCGATAACGAGATTAAGCAGCTTTGCAAGCGTCGACTTTCCCGAGCCGTTATGACCGAGTATCGCCACGTATTCACCCTTTTCTATATCAAGCGAAAGATCGCGCAGTACGGGAACGGGATTTCCGTCGTCGTCCTTATATGAATATTTGAGATTTCTTATTTTGATATAAGACATCGTTTTAGTCCTTTGTGAATTTATTTTCCGCTCGTCCAACGCGTGCTTGCGCCACACGGCAACACGGCACCCGTCTGCGAGACTCGCAGACCTATTTCTCCCGCTTCGGTCTTACCGCCGTACACAGATTTGACCTTAAGGTCGAGTATGTAGCTCATGGTAAGAGGAGAAAGTCCCGTAGTATAAGAATTTATCAGGAAAAACAAAGGCTCGCGGGAGAGCACCTGCGAAGCAAGACCGACAAACTCGTCGATACTGTCCTCAAGCTTCCATACCTCGCCACCGGGGCCTCTTCCGTACGAGGGCGGGTCCATTATGATGCCATCGTACTTATTTCCGCGGCGTATCTCACGCTCGATAAACTTTTTGCAATCGTCGACGATATAACGTATCGGCGCGTTTTCAAGTCCCGAGAGCGCGGCGTTTTCCTTTGCCAGAGCTACCATTCCCTTTGACGCGTCAACGTGCACCACCTGCGCTCCCGCCTTTGCGGCCGCGATCGTCGCGCCGCCCGTGTAGGCAAAGAGATTGAGCACCTTGATAGGTCTGTTCGCATTCTTTATGAGAGAGGAAAACCAATCCCAATTCGTCGCCTGCTCGGGGAAAAGTCCCGTGTGCTTAAAGCCCATCGGCTTCAGACGGAAATTAAGGTCGCCGTATGAAATATCCCAGCTTTCGGGAGTCTTCTGCTTTACCCAGCCACCGCCTCCGTTGCTTGAGCGGCGGTAAACGCCGTCTGCCTGCTTCCATGCGGGGTGTCTTGCCACGCCCTTCCAGATTATCTGCGGATCGGGACGGATAAGTATATATTTTCCCCAACGCTCAAGACGCTCTCCGTCGGATGCGTCGAGCAATTCGTAATCCTGCCATTTATCACTGCACCACATATTTTATCACTCCAATGTTAAACTTATTTGAATTTTACTTGTTATAATACTTTGCCAATCTTGACGCCCCGCTGTGTCCGTGACAGACCGCTATCGCCAGCGCGTCGGCGGTATCGTCGGGCTTTGGGGGCGCGGGAAGACCTAAAAGCGAGGTGACCATAGTTATAACCTGCTTTTTCTCTGCGCGTCCGTATCCGACGACCGCTTGCTTTACCTGAAGCGGTGTATATTCGAATATCTCGACTCCCTTGAGCCTTGCGGACAAAAGTATTATTCCTCTCGCCTCTGCAACGACTATCGCGGTCTTTGAGTTTGTATTGAAGAAAAGCTCCTCAACTGCCATCTGGTCGGGCTTGTATTTGTCTATTATCTCGTTCATTCCGAGATGTATCCGCTCAAGTCGCTCTATCATCGGCATACCCGCAGGCGTTTGTATCGAGCCGTATCCAAGCGTCTTGAACTTCGTTCCCGAATACTCAAGCACGCCCCAACCGACTATTGCGTATCCCGGGTCAATTCCGAGTATTATCATTATCAATTCTCCTGTTTCAAGGGTGATTTTTGCGCAAAATCTTTCATCAAGCCATAATCCCCCATTATCATATTCATAATATTATATCACATAATACCGCCCGTGTCAAATATAATTTTTGAAATTTTATGAATACAAAGAAAATTTTAACAAAACGGTTTACTTTTCTTGTATATTATGATATAATATTTTTTGTATTATTTATTGATTACGGTGAAAAATATGGAAATTATCAAAATCAACGTAGGAGACGTTCTTGAGCTGAAAAAGGCCCACCCCTGCGGAAGCAAGCTTTTCAAGGCGTTGCGAGTCGGCAGCGACGTAAGAATAGTATGTCAAGGCTGCGGACGCGATATGACGCTCGACCGAATAAAGCTTGAAAAGGCGATCAAAAGGATCGTTTCCGACCAAAATTCATAAAAGCGAAACAACATCTTCGGATAAAGCTGACTCTGCTCAATTTTCCCGAACAGAAAGGAATGCTAAATGAAAAATACTCAACCTGCCGCCCCAGTCAACGCAAAATTGACGATTGCGGAAAGAAAAGCTGCTTTTAAAGAGAGATTCTCTGCGATACGCAAGGAATACGGCTATATCTGGCTCGGCGCGCTTATCCCCGCCGCGCTATTCTTCCTCATTTATCTGTCGAGAGGGCTCTATCCCTTCGGAGACGGCACCGTTCTCGTGCTTGACCTGAACGGTCAGTACGTATATTTCTTCGAGGCCTTGAAAAACGCCGTGCTTGACGGCGGAAGCCTTCTCTACTCCTGGTCACGCGCGCTCGGCGGTGAATTTCTCGGAATGTACGCATACTATATCGCGAGTCCTCTTTCCTATCTGATATTGCTCTTCCCCGAAACCAAGACTCAGGAATTTCTGCTCGTGATGTTTATGATAAAGGCGGCCTTGTGCGGCGGTACGATGGGCTTTTATCTGCACAAGCATTCGGTAAACAAAAATAAACTCACGGTAGTTGCCTTTTCGATACTCTACGCTATGTCTGCGTATTGCGTCGTTCAGCAGAACAACACGATGTGGATAGACGCGGTAATGTGGCTTCCCTTGGTGACATATGGCATCGAGCAGTTGGTCAAGTACGGCAAATATAAGCTTTACGTTATCTTTCTCGCTCTGACCTTAGCAAGTAACTTCTACATCGGCTATATGGTCTGCATCTTCGTGTTCCTCTATTTCTTCTTCTATATGCTGGCGTATAAGGATAACAAAGCAAACAATCCGAATCTTGAAAAGAACCATTTTGGCAAGTCGTTTATTCGTATAGGCTTTTTCTCCGTACTTGCAATAGGCATCACCGCAGTCATCGTGCTCTGCGCTTATTATTCTCTCCAATTCGGTAAGAGCGATTTTACAAATCCCTCGTGGGAGCTGACTCTGCGCTTTGACTTCTTCGATCTTCTTTTCAAGCTTCTCCCCTCCTCTTACGACACGGTTCGTATCGACGGTCTTCCCTTTATATATTGCGGACTTCTGACTCTCATCGTCGCTCCGCTCTTCTTCTGTTCAAAGAAATTCACGGCAAGAGAAAAGATAGCGAGCGCTATCTTCCTTGCGATATTCGTATTCAGCTTTATGATATCGTCCGCAGACCTTATCTGGCACGGATTTCAGAAGCCTCAATGGCTCAATAACCGTTACAGCTTTATGTTCTGCTTCTTCCTGGTCTTCCTTGCCTTCAGGGCGTTCGATCACATCGAAGAGATTTCCGCAAAGGCTATAGCGGCGGTGTCTGCGTTCATTTTCTTCTTCGTTGTTATTCTTCAGAATTTTTCCGAGGAATACAAGGCGAAGCTCGTCGCTCTCACCTACGGCCCCAACGAAGAGGATTTCCTCGTGCATCCCTTCGCGACGGTTATGCTGACCATTGTATGTCTCGTAGCTTATATTTGCATTATCTCGGCAATGAAAGGCGCGAAAAACCGCGATTCGGTCGCGGCTGTTCTCGTGGCGATCATCTGTATCGAGACCTTCTTCAGCGGTCTTTGCAATATAAACGATCTTGACAAAGACGTAGGCTACACCGAATATCAGAAATACAACGAATTCCAGACGCTTTTCCGTCCCGTGACCGAAACTCTGACCGAGGACTACGATACCTCGTTCTACCGATTTGAAAAGACTTATCACAGAAAGTATAACGACAATATGGCGATGTCGATCCGCGGTCTTTCCAATTCGACGTCCACGCTTAACGCGGACACGGTCAACTTCCTGCGTATGCTCGGATATTACTCGCAATCGCACAAATCTCAATACAAGGGCGGCACGGTCGTTACCGATTCTCTGCTTGGTATCAAATATATAATTTCCGACAGAGATTACTCCGCTATATACGGAGGGTCGGTGCTTGGCGCAGAGGACTACGCGGCTCACGAGGGTATGACGGTGGACGAGCTTATCGACGCAACGTTTGCCGACGAATACAAGGACTATTCCTCCGACGACCTCTACGTTTACTACAACCCCTACGCGCTCTCTCTTGCCTTTGCGGCATCCGACGACGTGTTTGGCGTCAATATGAAGGATCACAACGTAAATATCAGCGAGAGCAGCGCGGATTACGAGGAAAAATACAATCCCGAGGGATATACCTCACCCTTTACGCGAGTAAACGCGCTAATCACGGCGATTCTCGGAGAGGAGGAGACCGTCGAGGTCTTTAAGCCCGCTATACAGAACGACGTACCCAAAACCGAAAACTGTACCTACTCCGTATCATCCAAGCATTATAAATTTCTCGGAAACGGAAAAACCGCTACCGTGACCTACTCGTACACGGTTCCCGAGGACACAATGCTCTATCTCTTCTTCCCCGCTTACTACAACCGCGCGATAAAGCTCTCGTCCGACACGGTCAAGATATTTGACGAGACCACGAGCCTCGACAAGTGTAACGACAGAATAGTTGAGCTTGGTATGGTCGACGGCACGGAATACGAGCTTAAGGTCACTATCAACAACTCCCGTAACGAGTTCTACACCAAGACCGACGATTCCTTCATATATTATGTTGATAAGGCGGTGCTTGAGGACGTATTCACGCGTCTCCAGAAAAACCAGCTTATTATTGACGAAGAGTACAAGGAAGACGACATACGCGGAGCTATTGCCACCGATAACGACGACCAGCTAATTCTCACCACCATTCCTTACGACGAGGGCTGGAGAGTCTACGTTGACGGAGAAAGAGTCGAGATTACCGAAGCGGCAAACGCTCTGATATCCTTCAGAATTGATGAGGCTGGCGAACACAACGTAAGATTCCTGTACCGTTCAAACGCGTTTGTTTTCGGTATTACCGTTACCGTCATTTGCATCGCGGCGTTTGCGCTGATAATCATCTTCGAGAAAAAATGGAGTAAGATCAAGCTTTTGAGGACGTTCTTCGTGGTCGAAAAGCCCGAAACGACACCCGAAAACACAAAAAAGAAATAATTAAAAGGAAGTCCCTATGTTTTATTATATTTCAGGAAGATTGGCAATGGCAAATCCCACCACCGCGGTAATTGATGCGGGCGGTGTCGGATACAAGCTCACGATAAGTGAAAACACATATAATTCTCTTCCCCCGAGACACACCGTCGATTCTCCCACGGCAAAGCTCTTTACCTATATGGCCGTACGCGAGGACGGCATCGAGCTTTTCGGATTCGCGAGCGAGACCGAGCTTTCTTCGTTCAAAATGCTGCTTTCCGTCTCGGGCGTCGGTCCAAAGGCGGCAATATCGATCCTCTCGCTTCTGACTCCCGAAAAATTCGCGCTTGCGGTATGCACGGAGGACAGGAAAACGATATCGAGAGCGAACGGAATCGGGCCCAAGACCGCCGCGAGGATCATTCTTGAGCTTAAGGACAAGCTTCTAAAGGAAACAGACCTTAATGAAGCGGCAAGCGCAAGTATCGAAAGCGTTTCTCCCGTCAGAACGAACTCAGGCAAGCTTGCCGAGGCGCAGGATGCTCTTCTCGTTCTCGGTTATTCGAGAAGTGAAGCGCTGAACGTGCTTAAAAGCATCGATACTCAAACGCTTGAGCTTGAGGAGATAATCAAGAGAGCGCTTAAGCTGTTAATGAAATAAAATCGGAGGTGAAATAAATGTTTACGAACGAAGAAGAATTCGATTTTGAAAACCGAATAGTTTCGACCTCTTATTCCGCCGAGGATTCCGACACCGACGTTTCCCTGCGCCCGAAAACTCTTGACGACTATATAGGTCAGGATAAGGTAAAGGAAAATCTCAAGGTCTATATCGACGCGGCAAAGCTTCGCGGAGAAAGCCTTGACCACGTGCTTCTCTACGGTCCTCCCGGACTTGGTAAGACTACGCTTTCAAATATAATCGCTACCGAAATGGGTGTTAATATCAGAGTTACCTCGGGCCCCGCAATCGAAAAGCAGGGCGACCTTGCGGCGCTTCTTACCAATCTCAACGAAGGTGACGTTCTCTTTATCGACGAGATACACCGTCTTTCCCGCTCGGTCGAGGAGATACTCTATCCCGCTATGGAGGATTTTGCGCTCGACATAATCATCGGTAAGGGCCCTTCGGCGCGCAGTATCAGGATCGATCTGCCTAAATTCACACTTATCGGCGCGACCACTCGCGCGGGACAGCTCACCACTCCCCTTCGCGACCGTTTCGGAGTCGTGCTTAAGCTCGACCTTTATACCCCCGAGCAGCTTGCGACGATCGTTACAAGAAGCGCGACGATACTCGGTATCGAGATAACCGAGCAGGGCGCGTACGAGATCGCCTCGCGTTCAAGAGGTACGCCCCGTATCGCTAACAGATTGCTCAAGCGAGTCCGTGATTTTGCTCAGGTCAATGGCAAGGACGAGATCGATAACGAGATCGCGCAATTTGCCCTCGATAAGCTCGAGATAGACGAGCTTGGACTTGACAGCACAGACAAGAGAATGCTTGAAACTATTATAAAATTCTACGACGGCGGCCCCGTCGGTCTTGAAACTCTCGCCGCGACCATCGGTGAGGAGGCGGTGACGCTTGAGGACGTTTACGAGCCCTATCTTATGCAGATAGGATACCTCAGCCGCACACCACGCGGAAGATGCGTAACGAGACTTGCATACGAGCATCTCGGAATGAAGCCGAGAGTAATCGCGGCAAAGGAAAATCAACAGTTAAGCTTTCTCACCGAAGACGACGAGCAAAGATAGGGAGAGTCACTATGAAAAAGTATCTTTTGCAGGAAAACGGAAATAACGACGACTTCTCTCACGTTACCGAGGCCTCTTTTAAGGTCGACAGCGATTGCAAATATTTCCGCATTACAGTTATTGACAAAAAACGGCAAATGCGCTTGTACAAACGCGTATTTTGCAGAAGATATTTACTTCAAATAAAAATCAGGGAAGAAATCCTTTTGGATATCTTCCCTTTTCTTATTAATTCTCAAATTGACTGTTCCAGAGGTCAGAATAAAATCCGCCGTTTTTCAAGAGGGTTGCGTGGTCGCCCTTTTCGATTATCCGTCCGTTATTCATAACGAGGATAACGTCAGCTTCCTTTATAGTCGAGAGGCGGTGAGCTACTATAAAGGAGGTTCTTCCCTTCATCATATTCGCAAAGGCGTTCTGTATCTTCATCTCGGTTCTGGTATCTATAGAGGAGGTCGCCTCGTCAAGAATGAGCATTGGAGGCAGACAAAGCAGAACGCGCGCGATGCAAAGCAGCTGCTTTTGTCCTTGAGATAACGCTCCGCCGTCCTCACCGATCACGGTATCGTATCCCTTTGGAAGCTGACGGATAAAGCTGTGCGCGTGCGCGCCCTTAGCCGCCGCCTTGATCTCCTCGTCGGTGGCGTCGGGCTTGCCCATAGCGATATTTTCGCGTATCGTTCCCGTCTTCAGCCATGTGTCCTGAAGCACCATACCGTACGAGCGACGCAAGGACGAGCGCGTCAGGTCTCGGGTATCGTATCCGCTGACCGCTATTTTGCCGCTGGTGACGTCGTAAAAGCGCATAAGAAGATTGATAACTGTAGTTTTTCCGCAACCCGTAGGGCCAACTATCGCAACTCGCTGACCGTTCTCAATGGAAAGGTTAAAGTCCTTGATAAGCTCCTTATCGGCAGTATAGGAAAATTCAACGTTTTCGATCTCTACCTTGCCGTCGATCTCTTCGACTGAAAGCTCGTGCGCATCTTTGGCGTCGGGTATCTGCGGCTCGGCGTCGATAAGCTCGAAAACTCTTGCCGCGCAGGTGAGCGCGTTCTGAAGCTCGGTAATAACGCCCGATATTTCATTGAATGGCTTAGTGTACTGATTTGCGTAGCTGAGCAGGCTCGTAAGGCTACCTACGGTCAGCACCGCGCCACCGCTCGAGATGCAAAGCAGAGCTCCAACAAGCGCCACGCCCGCGTAGACGAGATTGTTTACGAATCGCGTGCAGGGGTTAGTCAATGAAGAATAGAACAGCGCCTTCAATGAGAATTTCTGAAATCTTTCATTTATCTCGTCAAATTGCTCCAAGGATTCGTCCTCGTGAGAAAAAGCGGCGACTACCTTATGCTCTCCTATCATCTCGTCGATAAGAGCGGTCTGCTCGGCGCGTGTCTCGGATTGCTTTTTGAAAAGCGAGTGCGTTCTTTTAGCGATAAAAGCCGCAACGAAAAGTGAAAGAGGCGTTACGAATATAACCAACAAGGATATTCTTACGTTAATGGAAAGCATTATGCCCAGCGTACCGAGAATTGTCAATACTCCCGTGAAAAGCTGCGAAAATCCCATAAGAAGTCCGTCGGAGAACTGATCTGCGTCTGATATTACTCGGCTGACGGTGTCTCCTATAGGATGACTGTCGATATACGACAGAGGGAGCGACTGTATCTTCTCAAACGCCTGCTTGCGAAGTCTGCGGACTATTCCAAAGGTGATGCGATTGTTGCAAACGTTCATTATCCATTGCAAAAGCGCGGTGATCACGGTCACAATGCAAATCTTCACGAGTATCTTGAAGATCCCGTCAAAATCGACTCTTCCAGCATCAATCGCGAGGTCAATCGCGTCGCCTACGAGTATAGGGATATAGAGCGTTCCCGCGACTACCGCGGCGGCAAGGATGAGAGACAGGGCAAAAAGAAATTTGTAGGCTTTAAGATATCCGAGCACCTTTTTTATAGTGATGCCGTAGCCCGAAAGTCTGTTTTTTCTTGCCCCGGAGGCGTTTTGCTTACTCATTCTCTTCACCTCCCTTAAACTGCGAATCGTATATCTCCTTATATACCGAGCAGCTTTCAAGCAGCTCACCGTGTCTTCCTATTCCCACGACCGCTCCGTCCTCAAGCACGATTATTTTATCCGCGTGACTAATCGACGAGGTGCGTTGGGAAATAATGAATACGGTAGGATCGTAATCCAGCCTTGTAAGCGCGTGGCGCAATTTTGCCTCCGTAGCAAAATCGAGAGCCGATGCGCTGTCGTCAAGAATAAGTATGGGAGCCTTTTTGACTATAGCTCGCGCTATCGTAAGTCTTTGTCTCTGTCCTCCCGAGAAGTTACGACCGAACTGCTCTACGGGCGCGTCAAGTCCACCGTCTTTTTCGGCAACGAAATCAGACGCTTGCGCTATATCAAGCGCGTAATTGAGTTGCTCGTCGTCGGCGTTCTTATTTCCCCAAAGAAGATTCGAGCGCACGGTACCCTTGAAGAGCACAGCCTTCTGAGGTACTACCGAGATGCTATCGCGAAGCGTCTCAAGGTCGTATTCCTTAACGTTTTTACCAAATACTCTGACCTCTCCCGCGCTTGCGTCGTAAAAGCGAGGTATCATATTGACAAGAGAGCTCTTTCCCGAGCCCGTACCGCCGATGATTCCGACGGTCTCTCCGCGCTCCACCTTAAAATCAACGCCCTCAAGAGTTGCTTCGCCCTCTCCGCTGTAATTCAGGGTAACGTTGTAAAATTCGACCGCGGGAGCGTTTTCGGATACCTCATTAACGCCCTGCTCGATATCCATACCCGTGGGCGTGTCGAGAACGGATTGTATCCTGTGTCCGCAGGCAACTGCCTTCGTCATAAGAACTATCGTATTTGCGAGCTTTACAAGCTCCACGAGTATCTGCGACATATAGTTATACATTGCGAAAAGATCGCCCTGCGTCATATCCCCCGCATCAATCTGTGCCGAGGATAGATAGACCACCGCGATGATGCCGAGATTGACCAAAACGTACGTCATCGGGTTCATAAGGGCGGTTATCATACCCGCGAAGCGTTGTGTGGCGGTGTGAGCGTGATTTGCTTCGTTGAATTCGGATATCTCGCTCTCTTCTTTATTGAAAGCGCGGATAACTCTCACTCCGCCAAGATTTTCTCTCGTCAGCGACGTGACCTTATCGAGTCTGCTCTGCACCCTTTTAAAAAGCGGGATTCCAGCGAGGATCACGGTAAATACTACTACCGCAAGCGCGGGAATAACGGCGACGAAGGTAAGCGCTACCCTTTTATTCAAGGTGAACGCCATTATCATTGCACCAAAAACGATGATAGGCGAACGCAAAAAAAGTCGCAGAAACATATTGACTCCCGATTGCACCTGATTTATATCGCTCGTCATTCTCGTTATCATGGAGGACTTACCAAGCCTGTCCGCGTTTGAATAAGAGAGCCTTTGCAGGTGCGAGAAAAGCGTGTGGCGAAGTCCCGTAGCGGTACCGACCGCCGCCTTTGCGGCAAAATATTGCGCTACGACCGCGCAGGTAAGACCGATAAAGCCGAGGACCACGAGCACGAGACAACCCGAGATCACGTATCCTCTGTCGCCGTTCTTTATGCCCACGTCCATTATCATCTTGACGACTATCGGCACAAGCAGGTCGAAGCAGGCCTCAAGCAGCTTGAAAAGCGGCGCCATAACGCATTCCAGCTTGTAATTCTTCAAATATTTTAAGACAGCTTTCATTTTTTACTCCGTAAGAATCTATACTTTTATGATTATAACATTTTTTTAAGTCGATTTCAATAGTTTTGGATAAATTTTACCGCATCAAAAAATCCGAAAACCGTCACATAAAAATCACACTTATTTATGAAATTTATTATTAAGTTTAACAATCAGTTTACAAAGTAGTGATAAAATGATATTTGGCATTTTATTTTGATTATATTATATGGAGGAATACCCCTTGCTTAAACTGAAAAACATCACGAAGCATTACGATACGGGCGCTTCGACCGTTGAGGCTCTTAAAGGTATAGATCTTGAATTCAGAAAGAGCGAATTCGTATCTATACTCGGTCCCTCGGGCTGTGGTAAGACCACTATGCTCAATATCATCGGAGGACTTGACCGTTATACCGACGGAGACCTTATAATCAACGGAAAATCAACTAAAACCTTCAAGGATCACGATTGGGATACCTACAGAAATCATTCGATAGGCTTCGTCTTCCAGAGCTATAATCTCATTCCCCACCAGACCGTTCTTGCAAACGTTGAGCTTGCTCTGACGCTCTCGGGCGTGTCCAAGGCGGAGCGCCGCCGCAGAGCTGCCGAGGTGCTCGAGAAGGTGGGACTTGGCGATCAGCTCACGAAGCGTCCCGCGCAGATGTCGGGCGGTCAGATGCAGAGAGTCGCTATAGCGCGAGCTTTGGTCAACGATCCCGATATCCTCCTTGCCGACGAGCCTACCGGCGCGCTCGACACGACCACCAGCGTCCAGATAATGGAGATACTCAAGAATATATCGAAGGATAAGCTCATTATTATGGTCACTCACAACCCCGAGCTTGCCGAGACCTATTCTTCGAGAATAATAAAGGTCATTGACGGTCTCGTGACCGACGACTCCGATCCTTACACCTCGACTGAAAGCAAGGACGGCGAGAAAGACACCGTCGAATCCGCAAAAAAGCCTCGTAAGCCCAAAAAGATCAAAAAGGAAAAGGGCGCGTCGATGTCCTTCTTCACGGCTCTTTCGCTTTCATTCAATAACCTTCTTACCAAAAAAGGCCGTACCGTTATGACCTCCTTTGCGGGAAGCATCGGTATTGTCGGTATCGCGCTGATCCTCGCGCTTTCAAACGGAATACAGCTCTTTATCAATCAGGTGCAGGAAGATACCCTCTCGACCTATCCCTTGACAATCACAAGAGAAACGCAGGATATGTCCGCGATGCTCGCGGCAATGACCGCAGCCGAGGAGAACGAAAGCTTCGACGATCCCACGAAGATCTACGTTGACGATTCTCTCGGCACGATGATGTCTGCAATGTCCTCGACGGTCAGCAATAATCTCGATGCCTTCAAGGAGCATCTTGACGCTCACGAGGACGAGCTTGCCGACTACGTCAGCGATATTCAGTATACCTATGACATAGATCTCCAGGTATACAGCGCAGACGGAAAAGTCAAGATCGGTATGG
>JAZSJO010000123.1:0-4321 GCA_045534365.1 Eubacteriales bacterium | reverse complement strand
CATGGCTACGATCCGACTTGCTTACCGAGCTCAACGCTGCAGTTGCAGCTGAGGGCACTCAGGAAGCTATCGACGCAGCTATCGCAGCATTCGCAGCAGGCACTCTCAAGGTGTTCGATACCGCTAAGTTTACCGTAAACGGTGAAACTCTTACCGAGTATCTTGCAGACGTTGACGGTGACTTCGTAGGCGAGACCAACGTTATTCACGACGGTTACTTCGACGAGTCCGCTGACGATCAGCGTTCCGCTCCTTACTTCGATATCATTATCGACGGTATCACTGCTCCCCAGTAATAATCAGTTAAAAGTAAAACCTATAGGAGATGCCCCTCGGGGCATCTCCATAGGTGTTTTATTCTTTAAAAACGGTTTTACCGTTTATTTTTTACAATCTATCGGATTTTGCATCCTGGCGCAGAAGAGAGTTTTCTGCGTCAGGATGTGAAATTCGGTTACGAAAGGTATAACGCATATGAATAATGTAGCGATCGAATTGAAGGGCATTACGAAGAGATTCGGAAGCGTCGTGGCAAACAAGAACGTAAATCTGTCTGTTTACAACGGCGAGATACTCTCGCTTCTCGGTGAAAACGGAAGCGGAAAGACCACTCTTATGAATATGATATCTGGAATATATCATCCCGACGAGGGACAGATATTCATAGGAGGGAAGGCGGTATCGATCAACTCTCCTCACGACGCCTTTGAATACAAAATAGGTATGATACACCAGCATTTCAAGCTGGTAGATATATTTACCGCCGCCGAGAATATCATACTCGGTCTCAACGAGGGCGGTAAATTCAATCTGAATCAGGTCTCCAAAAAGGTCAAGGAGATAAGCGAGAAATACGGCTTCGATATCGACCCCGATAAGAAGATATACGAGATGTCGGTCTCGGAAAAGCAGACGGTCGAGATAGTAAAGGTGCTGTATCGAGGCGCGGATATCCTTATTCTGGACGAGCCTACGGCGGTGCTTACTCCTCAGGAGGCGTCAAGACTTTTTGCCGTTCTTCGCAGAATGAGAGACGACGGTAAGGCTATCGTTATTATTACGCATAAGCTTCACGAGGTGCTTGAGCTTTCAGATAAGGTCGCGGTGCTTCGTCACGGTGAATATATAGGAACGGTCAACACCGCAGAGGCAGACGAAATGATACTCACCGAGATGATGGTGGGCAAGAAGGTAGAGCTTAATATTGCCCGTCCCGACGTGGAGGACAAGTCCGACAGACTCGTGGTCGAGCATATAAACTGTCACAACCGAGACGGAGTAAAGCTGCTTGACGACGTCAGCTTTACCGCAAAGTCGGGCGAGATACTCGGAATCGCGGGAATTGCGGGAAGCGGACAGAGAGAGCTGCTTGAGGCGATCGCGGGACTTCAGAAGCTTGACAGCGGAGAGATAATCTACAACGATCCGAGCACGGGTAAGGCGGAGGATCTTCGCAATAAGACTCCTATGGAGATACGAGAGCTTGGCGTAAGACTTTCCTTCGTTCCCGAGGACAGACTCGGAATGGGCCTTGTGGGCAATATGGGCGTCGTTGATAATATGATGCTCCGAAGCTACAGACAGGGAAATACGATGTTTCTTGAGAGACATCAGCCCGAGGAGCTTGCAAACAGAATAATCGAGGATCTTGACGTGGTCACTCCCAACGCCGAGACTCCCGTGCGTCGACTCTCGGGAGGAAACGTGCAGAAGGTGCTTCTGGGAAGAGAGATCGCCTCTACTCCTACTCTGCTTATGGCGGCGTATCCCGTTCGAGGACTCGATATCAATTCGTCGTATCTTATATACGACCTTCTCAACGAGCAGAAGGAAAAGGGCGTTGCGGTCATCTTCGTCGGAGAGGACCTTGACGTGCTTCTCGCGCTTTGCGACAGAATTATCGTTATCGGCGGCGGACGCATTACGGGCGTGCTTGACGGACGTACCGCCACCAAGAACGAGATCGGATATCTTATGACGAAGACCGGTGGAAAGGAGGAAGAGAGCAATGGAGAAGAATAAAGCCTTAAAGAGCGAAAAAACGCATCGCGATCCGCTTGTATATATAACCAAGCGCAGCGATATTCCCAAGCTCAACGCCTTTTTGATAAAGGCGGCGGTCATAATCGGCGGAGTTTTGCTCTGCGCTCTGATAACCGTATTGCTTACGGGCGAGAATCCTATGAAGGTCTTTGCTTCTATGATAAAGGGAAGCTTTGGTTCAGAGAGAAAGTTCTGGAATCTGTTGCAGGCGTCTGCAATGCTTCTCGGAATCTCCCTTGCGGTAACTCCCGCCTTCAAGATGCGCTTCTGGAACACGGGAGCTGAAGGACAGGTGCTTATAGGAATGCTTGCGAGCGTTACCTGTATGTTCTATCTCAAGGATTCGATACCCTCTTGGCTTCTTATTATAATTATGTTCGTGGCGAGCGTTGTGGCGGGAGCTATTTGGGCGGGTATTCCCGGATTCTTCAAGGCGATGTGGAATACCAACGAAACGCTTTTCACGCTTATGATGAACTACGTCGCTATGCAGCTCGTGTCCTGCTGTATAATGGTATGGGTACCCAGCGGCTCGATGATACTCGGAGTTGTAAACTCAAACACGCAGAACGGTTGGTTTCCCGCAATATTCGGACAGGAATATCTGCTCAATATCCTTATAGTTGCGCTTCTTACGGTGATTCTTTATATATACCTCAAGAAGAGTAAGCAGGGATACGAGATAAGCGTCGTGGGAGAGAGTGAAAAGACCGCGAAGTATATCGGAATCAACGTAAAGAAGGTAATAATCCGTACCGTTATCATATCGGGCGCGCTCTGCGGAATTATGGGTTGGATCCTCGTTGCGGGCGCAAGCCATTCGATCACCGCGAATTCGGTAGGCGGAAACGGCTTTACCGCTATTATGGTGTCCTGGATGTCCAAGTTCAACGCGGGCGCTATGGTGCTTTCGTCGCTTCTGGTCTGCTTCTTGCAGAAGGGCGCGGGACAGATAGCCTCCGACCTCCGTCTCGACTCCAGCGTTGGAGAGGTCTTGACGGGAATAATGATACTCGTTATCATAAGCAGTGAATTTTTCGTAAACTATAAGATACACTTCCGCCGCAGTGAGAGAAAGGAGACCGAGAAATAATGGGTATATTTGAAACTATATTGGCTTTCGTTTCGGCGGCCATCATTCAGGGAACTCCTCTGCTTTTCGGAGCTACGGGTGAGATAATCACGGAAAAGAGCGGAAACCTCAACCTCGGCATCCCCGGAATCATGTATATAGGCGGTATTTCGGGAATTATCGGCGGATATCTATACGAGCATTTCTGCGCGGAGCCCGTGCCGTTGCTTTGCGTCCTTATATCGCTCTTGGCGTCGCTTATCGGCTCGTCGTTTATCGCGCTGATATACAGCTTCCTTACGATCACGCTCAGAGCAAACCAGAACGTGGTCGGTCTTGCCTTGACTACTCTGGGCGTCGGACTCGGCAATTTCTACGGCGGCTCTTTGCTTAAGTTTTTCGGAGAAAGCGGCTCTATATCGCTTCTTACGACGGGTAACGCCTACAAAACGAAGATCCCCTTTATTTCGGATCGTCTCGGAATTATCGGAGAGACCTTCTTCTCATTTGGCTTCCTCGTCTATTTGTCGGTAATCATCGCAATATTTGCTCAATGGATCTTGAGACGCACCCGCGTAGGTCTTAATCTTCGCGCCGTGGGTGAAAGCCCCGCGACTGCGGACGCCGCAGGAATCAACGTTGCAAAGTATAAGTATCTTGCCACCTGCATAGGCGGTGCGATAGCAGGTCTTGGCGGACTTTACTTCGTTATGGACTACACCATGGGCGCATGGACGAATAACGGCTTCGGAGACCGCGGCTGGCTTGCAATAGCGATAGTTATCTTCGCGCTCTGGAGACCTAACTCCGCGATATTCAGCTCCTACGTCTTCGGTGGACTTTATATCGCCTGCGTTTACATTCCCGGTCTTTCGGGAGGACTCAAGGAGCTTATCAAGATGCTTCCTTACGTCGTAACTATAGTAGTTCTGGTTATCACCAGCATAAAGAACAAAAAAGAAAATCAGCCTCCCGCGTCTCTCGGTCTCTCGTATTTCCGAGAGGAGAGATAAGGGGAACAATTTTGAGAAAAGGGTGCTTAAAAAAGCACTCTTTTTTCTTTTATTACGCCTTTAGGCAGGTTGAGCACGAAGTGCGAAACAGACAACCACCTGCTGTGCGGGTGGGTAGCAAAGGTTATACCAAAAATTCTCCAAACATGGTACAATAAGATGTCAAGCCTATTGCAACAATGAAAGGAGAATT
>JAZSJO010000051.1:0-3049 GCA_045534365.1 Eubacteriales bacterium | reverse complement strand
CCTATGGCGAAGCACTCCCCTCCTTTGCCCAAGGGCAAAGGTATCCCCTCTTTCGGCTTCGCCGAAATTCACCCTTCGGTGGCGCTTTGGAAGGATAAGGGGTATTTCGCCCTCTGCGGAGTGTTACTTCAGGCACAAGTGCCTTCGTTGCGAGTTTTCTACGAAAACATTGCATTAAAGACCGCCGATCGCGACGTGTTACTTCGGGCACTTGTGCCCTCGTCGCGAGTTTTCTTAGAAAACATCGCCAAGCAACAAGCCTTTGAAAAGGCTTGAGCGAAACTTTCAAAAAAGGCAACGCCAACAGTTCGACAAATCAAAATTTGAAACCATCAACTTAGTTCTGTAACAGAGCATAATTTATTATTATCAAAAGGAATTTACACATATGAAACACTTACTGAAGCTTTCGGATTGGTCGGCAGAGGAGATCGAGGAGGTCCTTGATCTTGCCGATAAACTTAAGGAAGAAAAGAAAAACGGTATTGAGCATCATCTTCTTAAGGGCAAGACACTTGGAATGATTTTTGAAAAATCCAGCACGCGTACACGCGTGTCCTTTGAGGTGGGCATGTACGATCTCGGCGGCTCGGCGCTTTTCCTTTCCTCGCGTGACCTGCAGATAGGCAGGGGAGAGCCCGTAGAGGATACGGCGAGAGTTCTTTCTCGTTATCTTGACGGAATTATGATACGCACCTTTGCTCAAAAGGAGGTCGAGGATCTTGCAAAGATGGGAAGCATACCGATAATCAACGGTCTTACCGACTATTGCCATCCCTGTCAGGTGCTTGCCGATCTTATGACCATCCGCGAGCGCAAGGGCACTTTGAAGGGCAAAAAGCTTGTGTATATAGGCGACGGAAACAATATGGCGAACTCTCTTATCGTCGGCGGCGTCAAGATGGGTATGAAGGTGGCTGTCGCTTGTCCCGAGGGCTACGCTCCCGATGCCGATATCATAGCTTGGGCAAAGGAAAACGGTGATTTCGTATGGACTTGCGACGTGCTTGAAGCGGCAAGGGATGCCGACGTGCTTTATACGGACGTCTGGGCGTCGATGGGACAGGAATCCGAGGCCGAGGAGCGCAAGAAGATATTCAAGGGATATCAGATAAACGACTCGGTTATGTCGGTCGCAAATCCTGACGCTATGGTGCTTCACTGTCTCCCCGCGCATCGCGAGGAGGAAATCACCGCTAAGGTCTTTGAAGAGCACGCAAACGAGATCTTCGACGAGGCGGAAAACCGTCTCCACGCGCAAAAAGCCGTGCTTGTTAAGTGTATGAAATGATAGATGAATGCAGGGTGAGAGAAAAACTTTTTGAAAAAAGTTTTTCTCTCACCCTGCACCTCCTCGCCTTTCAAAAACTTTTATGAAAAGACAGATCGATTACGTTTATTCTTGACACCGTTTGGGTAAAGGTGTATAATTATTAATGATCCAAATGTTTAGGGGGAATTTTTATGGAAATGGTACTTTTAACTGCTCTGGGCGTCGGCGGCGCGACCGTCGTGGGCGCGCTCGTAGGCTTTATATTTAAAAAGACTTCACATAAATTCAGCGATATAGTTTTAGCTTTTGCGGCGGGCGTTATGCTTGCGGCGGCGGTGCTTGGACTTATCATTCCATCCGTCGAGCACGGATACGCTATAATACGCCCCAACGACGATTCACCGTTTTTGACCGACAAGCTTCTGGTGCTTCTGATAACCGTCGCGGGAGTTTTCGTCGGCGCGCTTTGCCTCAATCTTATCGACAAGCTCGTGCCGCACCTTCATAAAATGGTGGGAAGCGATATCGAAGACCACCAAAATAACGCGAAGGCGGGCAAGGTCTTGCTTTTCGTGATGGCGATAGCTATACATAATCTTCCCGAGGGAATTGCGGCGGGCGTAGGCTTTGGCTCGGGCAACGTAAGCGAGGCGTTGCTTATCGCAGGCGGTATCGCTTTGCAAAATATACCCGAGGGAATGGTGATAATCGCGCCTATGCTTTCAGCGGGAGTAAAGCCTCGCCGTACCTTCCTTATAGCTCTCGGAACGGGACTTGTAGAGGTCGTGGGAACGCTTATCGGATATTTTGCGGTGAGCATTTCGGCGGCGATATTGCCATTTGCTCTGGCATTTGCGGGCGGCACGATGCTCTACGTTATCAGCGACGAGATGATACCCGAGACTCACGCCCACGGAAGCGAGCGGGGAGCTACCTATTCCTTGCTGGCAGGATTCTGCCTTATGCTCGTTTTTGACGTACTTCTCGGATAAAATTTCGCTTTTGTGAAAAATATACTATGATCAACGGTCAAGAAAAGACAGATTTTTACGCATTTTCTGTAACTTTTTCTTGACATGGAGAAAAGAAAATAGTATAATATTATCGTAATATTTTTTCGGTACCGTAAAATAACGGACAAGCCGCAATCTTCAACCCTTGCGGTAAAAAGGAGTAATTATGAATCTGCTTTACAAAGGTAAAACAAAAGACGTTTACGCTCTTGAAAACGGCAACGTTCTTCTCAAGTTCAAGGACGATTGCACAGGTAAAGACGGCGTGTTCGATCCCGGTGAGAACAGCGTAGGACTTACCATCGACGGTATCGGCAAGGCTAATCTTCAGACCTATATCTACTACTTCGAGCTCTGCAAGAAGGCAGGCATCAAGACTCACTACGTTTCCGCTGACATCGAGAACGCTACTATGGAGGTTCTCCCCGCAGAGTGCTTCGGTAAGGCGCAGGGAGGTAACGGACTTGAAGTTATCTGCCGTCTCGTTGCTACGGGTAGCTTTATCCGCAGATACGGCGAGTACATCAAGAACGGAACCAGACTTGAGGGTGGATACGTTGAGTGTACCTTCAAGAACGACGAAAAGGGCGACCCGCTGGTAACGGGCGAAGGTCTCGTAGCGCTCGGAATCATGACTCCCGAGATGTTCGAGAGCCTCAAGGCGCAGACTCTCGCTATCACCAAGATCGTTGCCGACGACTTAAAGACCCTCGGTCTAGACCTCTGGGATATCAAGTTTGAGTTTGGCTACAACAACGGCGAG
>JAZSJO010000161.1:0-4504 GCA_045534365.1 Eubacteriales bacterium | reverse complement strand
CCGTCGGGATTCCAGAGAAGAGCCTTGTTCTGATTGGTTGAGAAGAATCCGGGAGCTATACCGTTAACTCTGATGCCCTCCTTGGCAAAGTGAACCGCAAGCCACTGTGTAAAGTTCGAAACAGCAGCCTTTGCGGAGCTGTACGCTGGGATCTTCGTCAGAGGTGTATACGCATTCATAGACGAGATATTGATAATGGAGCATCCCTCCTCGCCTATCATATCGACTGCGAACACCTGCGTAGGAAGAAGAACTCCCTTGATATTAAGATCGAATACGAAATCAAATCCCGCCTTATCGAGATTGAAGAAAGTAAGGATATCGTCACGGCTCTCATCACCGGCCTCGAAATACTCGTGAGCGGTGGTAGCCTTGGGACTGTTTCCGCCCGCACCGTTAATAAGAACTGTACACTTACCAAACTCTGCAAGTACCTTTGCGTGAACGTCCTCGATGCACTCCTTATCAAGCACGTTGGTCTTATAAGCCTTAGCAAGTCCGCCGCAAGCGCAGATCTCATCCGCAACCGCCTGAGCCGCCGCCTCGTTTATATCAAGAAGCGCTACCGCATAGCCGTTCTTGGACATCTCCTTTGCAAATTCAGCGCAAAGAATACCGCCTGCGCCTGTTACAACACATACCTTTTTCATATTTAAACTCCTAAAATTTATTTTAAATTATTTGCTCTGCTTGTCTATAGCTTCCCAGAGTCCCGAGAGATATACCGCACCCAGCGCTCTGTCGTAAAGACCGTAGCCGTATCTTCCCTTTTCGCCCCAGATCATTCTTCCGTGGTCGGGTCTCATATATCCCTTGAATCCGTTGTCGTAAAGTGCCTTAACGATACCGTAGATATCAAGAGAACCACAATCGGTAGGATGAGCAACCTCGTGGAACTGTCTCTCTCCCGTGTACTGAATATTTCTGATATGAGCGAAGTGGATTCTGTCACAGAACTTGTTTATCATGCCAACAAGATCGTTGTCGGGATTAGCTCCAAGAGAGCCCGTGCAGAAGGTTATACCATTTTCGGGAAGGTCTACTATCTTGAGAAATCTTTCAAGATTCTTCTCGCCCGTAATGATTCTGGGAAGACCGAAAATACCCCACGGCGGGTCATCGGGATGAATAGCCATATTGACGCCGTACTCGTGAGCAACGGGTATTACTGCCTCAAGGAAGGTCTTGAGGTTAGCGAAAAGCTTTTCATCGTCAATATCCTCATATCTCTTCAAAAGACCGATAAGCTCGTCCTTCGAATAGCTTTCGTCCCAACCGGGCAAGGAAAGTCCTTCCTTGGAGGGATCCATCGAAAGAACGGTGTTTTCATCGTAAGCAAGACTGTTTGCGCCGTCCTCCATCGGTCTTTCAAGCTCACTGCGGAGCCAGTCGAAAACAGGCATAAAGTTATAGCAAATGCACTTAACACCCGCCTTTCCGAGTCTGCGAACGTTTTCACAATAATTTTCAATAAGACGAGGCGCGTCGGGACCGCCAAGCTTTATCTCCTCGTGAACGGGAACGCTCTCAACAACCTCAAATTCAAGACCGTATTTGTTAGCCTTTTCCTTGAGCGCCGCTATCTTTTCTTCGGGCCAAACTTCGCCTACGGGAACATCATAAATAGCCGATACTATACCGGTCATTGTAGGAATCTGTTTAATTTTAGGGAGTGTTACGGGGTCGCTGTCGCCATACCACCGAAATGTCATTTTCATAAAAGTTGCCTCCTTAATTTTTCATTGACAAATCAAATTTGCCGTGTTATAATAATTATAGCATTTTTATAAGCAAATTCAATGGACAATTTATTATAAAAGTATGAATTTTAGCACAATCTTATTTTCAAAGGAGATGTTATTGCCATGATACAGGATATTTGCTACTATATGCATAATAAAAAAGTAATTCCCAAAGGCATTGAAAAGCACGAAATAAGATATCACGAGCTCACCTTTCTTTTCAGCGGAGAGATGACTTATTACATAAATAATGAAAAATATTCTATGATTTCGGGAGACATAATCTACATTCCCGCAGGAAGTCTCAGACAGCGTGAAAACGGTACCGTTGAAAACAACTACATAAGCATCAACTTTCATTCGCAGGACACACTCGAGTTTGATCCTATTATAAAAAACTGTATCAACGAGGCACTAAAGATACTTCTTGATTATCTTGACACCGTTTACGCGCACCCTCTGATAACAAATCCGCCAAAGCTCATCCTGATCCTCGAGGCGATAATCCTTCAGATCTCGGACAATATCACACTTTCCAATACGTCGCAGCTGGCAGCTAAAATAATCGACTATATCTCGACTCATTTCAAAGAAAAAATAACGCTTAACGATATATGTCAATTTACATATTTTTCAACTGCATATTGCGAGAACAAATTTCGAAAAACCGTGGGAAGATCTATCATCCATTATCTTATTGACGTTCGCATATCCGAGGCAAAGAAGCTGTTAAGTGAAACTTCTATCTCCTGCTCCGCAATAGCCAATATGGTGGGATTTGAGGACGCAAACTATTTTTCCCGTGTTTTTAAAAAAAGAACGGGGATCTCGCCTCTGAAATACAGGACCTTCTCTGCCTGAAACCTTTTTTGTCAAAATAGCAACTTTTGTCCTTAAATTTACGAATTTCGTCTTGAAAACTGACTCTTAAAATGTCATATAATTAAATTGTAACATTCATACCGTTTTAAAAAGGAGCGAATATTATGTCAAAAAAACTTAACGTTGTTATTTGGAACGAATTCAGACACGAAAAAAGGAATCCCGCTTGCGCAGCGATTTATCCTGAGGGAATTCATGCGTTTATCAAAGATTTTCTCAAGGATAATGAAACCCTTGATATTACCCTTTCCGCTCTTGATGATCCCGACCAGGGTATTTCCGACGAGTTGCTTGAAAAGACCGACGTTCTTTTCTGGTGGGGACATATGCATCATAAAGAGGTCAATGACGAGCTTGTAGAAAAGATACGCCAGAGAGTATACGCAGGAAAGATGGGGCTTATAGTTCTTCATTCAGGACATCATTCTAAGGTCTTCAAGGCTGTTGTCGGTGCTACCGGTAATCTTTCGTGGGGACGCGATCAAAAGGAGATAATCTGGAATCTTATGCCCTCTCATCCTATTGCGGCGGGCATTCCCGATCACTTCATCATTGAAGAAGAGCTTTACGCCGAGCCCTTCTATATTCCACAGCCCGACGCACTTATTTTCGGCGGCTGGTATGAAGACGGTTATATTTTCAGAAGCGGATGCTGCTTCCTTCGCGGAGCGGGCAAAATATTTTATTTCCAGCCCGGTCACGAGCTTTGCCGCTCCTTCTACAATCCTTACGTTCAGAAAATAATAAAGAATGCGGTCGAGTGGGTAAAGCCCGCGGATATCGGTTATGCGATCCCCAACGATTGCCCCGAGATAATAACCAAAGCTATTTATGAATTCAACAAATAAAATCAACAAAAAAACGGAAGTGCCGAGCACTTCCGTCTTTTTGTTTTCAGATCGTCAGCAACCGCATTTTCCAACGGGGTTTTTGTCACCCCCCGCGTGATTAGCACCCGTCGTGCCACATGTGAATTCGGAAACCGGGAAAGCCATAGAGCGGAATACGCTGCAGGGATCGTCGTTAGCAGGAGATATGCACTCCTTGTCGGGAATGATATACTCGGAAGCCGACACAAGATACTGTCCGGGGCGCACTATCCTGACTATTGAGAAGATGCCGAGAGATACCGCAAGATATCTTCCCTCATCATCACCATCGTAGACGAGGTTTCCGTTCAGGGTGTTAGCTATCGTCTCGGGAATATCGTGAGCGCAACAACAGCAGCAACAACAGTCGTTAACGTTTTCAAGAACATTTACACCGAGAACGATGGGGTCTACCACCTCAACTACCGCGGTAGGCACGTTCTTTTCTTTGCAGCAAGGCTCTACGCGAGCGCAGAAATCTGCAAAGTCGCCCGTACTGCGGAAGATGCTTACGTTACATTCACCGCCGTAAAGGATAACTCTCTTATCAAGGACTGCAATTCCCTCGAATTCCTGAGCGCGTCCGTTTCCGATACACGCTTCAAAGACGAGTTTTACGTAAAAGCGGATATTTACCGAATAAAATCCCCTGTTGAATTGCACGGGATCAAGGCTGATATGAGTCTGTGTTATGCAAGCGCTTCTGACTCTGACCGCGCTTGTGTGTTCCACTATTTCTTTGCCGAAATCCGTCAGGAACACCTTGACGTTTTCAAAACAGTCGCGATCTCTGCAAGAGTCAAGGATCCTGCCCGTTTCTATACAAACAGTTTCCTTGCCTATGCCGGGGCCGCATGAAAATCTGTTATCTTGCATAAGATTTCCCCCTATATGTTTTTATATCAGAAAGCGAACCAACTTTTATATTGTCTTTATGCTCCTCACTGTCAACTATTAATATAGTTACCGAGGAAAGTCGGATCGTACCCATGTCGTTCTGTGAGCCAAGGA
>JAZSJO010000200.1:0-5428 GCA_045534365.1 Eubacteriales bacterium | reverse complement strand
CTGCCAAGCCATTGGATTGGCATATAGACTGCGGCGGCATCCAGGAAGGATAGGGGTATTTCGCCCGTTGCGACGGGCGACCGCCGATCGCGGCGGTTCCGACAAGCCTTTGAAAAGGCTTGAGCGAAACTTTTCCAAAGGACATCGCCAAGAGTTCGTTAAACAGCAATTTATTTAATATTAAATCAAAAAACTCTGCTTGCAGACGACAAGCAGAGTTATACACTCAATATTTGCCTTATCTGCTTGGAATTGGCACCTTTCCCTTCGGTAGGTTGCCGTGGTTTCATAGAGCCTGTCTCTCCACCACTCTTGATAAGATATTTTATTTGGTGATATTATTGTATCATATCTGTTGGTATTTGTCAATAGGTTTGAGAATACTATTGTTTCATTTTGTTTGAAATTCTCAAACTCATCCTCACGGCTTTATTTTATTACACGCCCTTGAAAAGAAGAACGACGCGACACCGCCCGCAATAATACATCCGAGATATATCAGGATATTATACCACGCCGTGTTGAAGGACGGCAATATCATAAGCGTCGTGGCGACAACGAAGCCGAGAACGCAATGAGAGGCTATCGAATGAAATCTGTCGAAAACAAGCTTCATAAGCCTTGAGAAAAGCAAAAGTGTCGCAACCATCGCAACTCCCAAAGGAATAAGCACTCCGAAGTCAAGCGTCGAGATGCCCTCTGACATCTTCTCGTATATTCCGAAGAACAAAAGCAGAGTCGACGAGCTGAAGCCCGGGACGATAAAGCTGAGTCCCCACAAAATTCCGCAGATGAGCCAACCTGCCGTGTTTGGAGCAATAGTCAGCTGCCATACGCTTTTGAAAAGGTAAAATACCGCCGAGATAGCAACGAAGCTTACGACGAGTCCTATCAAGTCTCCCTTGCCCCTTCCCTTTTTTCCCGCGTCACGCCAGATGTCGGGCAGAGTTCCCGCGATGAGTCCCACGAAAACGCAGAGCACCACCGCCTCGTTCAAGCTCAAAAGCCAATTTGTAACGCCTGCGAAGCCGATAAATCCAAGTCCTCCGCCAACAAAGACGAAAATAAGCATAAACCAATGCTTTTTTATAGCTTTTATCGGGCTTGAAAGCACCTCGAGTATCGGGTCGTAGATACCGAACGCGTAACACAGCGTACCGCCGCTGACGCCCGGCAGGATTGCTCCCACGCCCACGATAAAGCCTTGGATTATCCATAAAATTATCTGTAAGACCTTGTTTTTCTTCTTTTCCATCATATCGTCCTTAAATTTATTCGTTTATAATAATTATACACTATTATTTTGCCAAAAGCAATAGAAAACGCAAAAATCAGAATTCGATATAAGCGATTAGCGTTTGAGGAAAGGTTGAGAGCGGTTACGTCTGCCCGACCCTCGTTATAGTGCGTAATGATATGCTCGCAGATGCGAGCCCGCTTTGCATAGTCCTTGGGAGGATATATGCGATAGACCTTTATATCAACGTAGTTTTCTATAGTAACGCCAAGACGGTAGTAAGGCATAACGCCGCTATTCACCATTCCCTCAATAAGCACGTCGGTAAAGCATCCCGACCAAGACCATTATATCTTGTTTTTTGCTTTGTCAACGGTTTTTGCTTTTTTATAAATAAAAATCGAAGGCGCTCTTTTGAGCGTCTTCGATGTAACTCTTACCACAGAGGAATCGCATGTAGCGATTCCTTGCGATCTGTAATTGATATAATGCGCCGTTATTTTCCGCGGGGCATTTCTCTTCTTACTCTTGCGTTTTCCGAAGGAGCGGTAACACCGCTATCCTCGGTAGTGCCCTTGTTGTCGCTGTCGCTGTGACCGTCACCGCGCGCCGAATCGTCGGTGTCGTCTGCCTCGGCGTGAGTAGCGTCCTCAATACTGTCCTTGATGTCGCTTCCCATATCGTCAACGCCTTCCTGAACGCCGTCCATAACCTCGCCTACGGGCCCCTTGTTGTCGGTCGCGCCGCCCGAAACGGCATTTTCGGTCATGCTCTCGGTTTCGGATCCTCTGCCGCCGCACGAGGTAAGCATCACGCATATACACATAGTAAGAATAAGAGCGGTTATGATGAATTTCTTATTTATCATTACGGTTCTCCGTTTTTCTTTGCTTTGCGTCCGTTATTTCGGGCGCATTTTTATTTTGCCCGATTTTCTCTGTTTAAAACTCCTCTGCATTCGGTATATTTTGTCATAAAAGGACAGAATTGAAAAATATATTGAAGGAGAGACGTTGACTCGCGCGGAGGATATAATTTGAAAAGATATATTTACAAGTTGTTGAATTTAATATATAATTATAGAAGAAAATGTAATATTTTGCTTGTGTTTGCACAAAAAACGGCGAGATTTTTGAGTATTATCACTTTGATGAGCCTTATGATGCTGATAGTCTCTTCATCGGAGGCTTACGGGAAGCCGAGCGCGGAAATGAGCCTTAAAGCAGTTGTGAGCGACGGCAGACTGATACTGTCTGTATCCTCGGACGATATCTGCGGCTTTATCGGCGAGCTTGAGTACGATAGCGGATCCTTTTCCTTCCTCAAAGCAGAAAAAAACGAGGCTTTGGGCGAGAATTTTCATCTGTCTTATATAGCAAAAGATGCAAGAGTGCGTTTTTTGCTCGACGGTGACGAAAATATCGGTAAAAGCGGCGAAATAATAAGATTTTATTTTGATTATCTTGAAGACCGTGACGGAATGTTCGCTTTTTCGGTCTATCCCGCATCGGATGCGTATTTTTGGGAAAACGGCAGGCTTCTTGCCCTTGAGCTTGAGCCCTTCGGCGTTGCCGTAAAATGCAAGGCGGTAAAAAACGACCTCCATCCCTCGCTTAAGCCGACGGATGCTGTGGCAGTAGAAAATATATCGACAAACGGCGGCTTTTTTCGCGTATTCTGCGCGTCGGTCGGTAATTTTTGCTTTTGCGGATTAAATATATCGGTGGTCGACCTTGAGGATCAGAGCGTAGAGCGCTATCATATAACACGCGCGTTACCGCCATTTGAGGATAAGGTCAAGCCCAACCGTCCGCGATATTCTTCGTTCGATATCGAGATACCTGAAGGAAAAGCCGTGATCATAATAACCCCCGCGGTCTACGATAGAGGTGAGACGCGAGGTGAGAATCGGGCATATTACTTCTCGGGAGGAAAGCTTATTGAATATTAATTGCCTTGCTGAAAGTAATATATATGAAAAGAACTTGAAAAAAGCTTGTAGTAACTTTAATAATAACGATGTTGTTTTCATTTGCCGCTCTCTGCGCCAGCGTTGCCGAAAGCGAGATCGAGGAGACTCTTCCCGCGTTTATAGATGACACCGAGGTTCTGACCGAAAACGAGACCGAAACGCCTTCAAAGCCCGAGAATGTGACCGATACCGATGGCGATGCGCAAACGGCTGACGGCGAGCAGAGCAACGATGCACACGGCGCATCGACATAGGCGGAGACGGACAAGAAGAGGAAAGCGACGGAGGCGAAGACGGCGGCAGCCAAGTACCCTTCCTCGTGGTCTGCATTCCCTGTCCTGCTTGAGCGTGGCGTCTATCGCAACGATTATAGTTATCAGAATTAAGGAAAAGAAAGCCAGCAAATAAAGAAAAACGGGCGCAAGCCCGTTTTTTATTAATATTATTATCCTTCTTAAAAAATGAAGAGCAATAAAGCAAAGTTTTCATTAGTTAATTATTTAAGAATGCGCGAGACGCGCTTATATGTGAGTAATACGACTATAGAGCATATTACACCCTTGAAAAGGTTAAAAGGAACAACGGCAAGGGCAATAAATGTTTTCAAATCCTTTATCCAACTGTTTACCGCAGTTCCCATTGCAACTATTTGATCTATAGGCAAGGAATAAAGCTTGGAAAACGCGGGTATTAGGATGAAATAGTTGATCAATGAGCCAATAATAGCGAGGCTTAACGCTCCAACGATCATTCCTATTATCGCGCCCCAAAAGGTTCGTTTGTATTTGTAAATCAGGGCAGCGGGAATAACAAAAGAGCACCCTGTAATGAAATTTGCCATTTCTCCTACAAAATTTGTCGTCGTTCCATTGATTAATAGGTTGAGCAAATTCTTTAACAATTCCATTAGTATCCCTGCAAGGGGTCCCATAGCAAAGGAGCCGATGAGAATTGGAATCTCGGAAAAATCAAGTTTATAAAAAGGGGGGGCAAACCAAAGAGGAAACTCCAAAAGCATAATTACTGCTGATAACGAAGACAGTATAGCTATTTGGAGCAGATACTTTAGTTTCTTCTTGTCTTTAAATTTAATTTGTTCACTCATATTTTTCTCCAATAATTAAAATATTGAGAAAAAAGATATAATATCTAAATGTTTTTGCTAAAAAACAAAAATCCCGAAGACACTTCGGGGACAGATAGGTAGATATATCTTCTCTCATCCAGACTATACTGTCGGTCAAGGAATCTCACCTTGTCAGCCTAATTTGGCGCGCGGACTTGCACTGAAGACGTCTTCAGGCTTACCGCCGATACGGAATTTCACCGATCCCACAAAGATATTTTTGATATATTGAATTTAAGCACCGCGGCGGCTACGCCACCGCGGTGCTTTTCTATTATTAATATATTTCTATATTAATTTGTTGTTGACGAGAAATTTCGCAATTCAAGGCGCACCGCAAACAAGCAAGGTGAAGACGTAGTTTCCTACGTCGAGCCGTTTGTGCGGAGCAACGCAGAAGTGCGTAATTTATCTAAAACAATTAGCCGAGAATCTCGGATACGACACCGGAACCAACGGTTCTACCACCCTCACGGATAGCGAAACGAAGACCCTTCTCACAAGCGATGGGCTTGATGAGCTCAACAGTCATATCAACGTTATCGCCGGGACGGCACATCTCAACGCCTGCGGGAAGCTCGATAACACCGGTAACGTCGGTTGTTCTGAAGTAGAACTGAGGTCTGTAACCTGCGAAGAAGGGCTTAGAACGGCCGCCTTCCTTCTCGGTAAGAACGTAAACCTGACCTACGAACTTGGTGTGGGGGTTGATGGAGCCGGGCTTACAAAGAACCTGACCTCTTTCGACCTCGTCCTTAGCTACGCCACGGAGAAGAGCACCGATGTTGTCACCAGCCTCTGCCTGGGGAAGGAGCTTGTGGAACATCTCAACACCGGTAATGGTGGTCTGCTTCTTCTCGTCTACGAGACCAACGATCTCAACCACATCGGAAACCTTAACGGTACCTCTCTCAACTCTACCGGTAGCAACAGTACCACGGCCGGAGATGGAGAATACGTCCTCGACGGGCATAAGGAAGGGAAGGTCTGCCATACGGTCGGGAGTAGGAATGTATGCGTCTACCTCAGCCATGAGCTCGAGAATGCAAGCATACTCAGGAGCGTTGATGTCGGTGCTGGTGGACTCAAGAGC
>JAZSJO010000041.1:0-4294 GCA_045534365.1 Eubacteriales bacterium | reverse complement strand
GAGTATATTCCCGCGTGGGATACGGTGCTGATAGCCGTTCGCGACGGTAAATGACAAACGAAAAATGAAGAAACGAATAATGAAAAACGAGAGGTAAAGATCATGAAAAAAATAGCGGTTATAA
This sequence comes from Eubacteriales bacterium, assembly GCA_045534365.1. Classification (GTDB taxonomy): domain Bacteria; phylum Bacillota; class Clostridia; order Oscillospirales; family CAG-272; genus SVTX01. The sequence goes on along the minus strand of JAZSJO010000041.1, from coordinate 4,170 downwards.
CAGGCGCGTCGTCGGGTATGGGACGCGATTTCGTAAGGCTTATCGACAGAGTAGAGGAATGCGACGAGATATGGGTGATCGCAAGACGGCTTGACAGACTTGAGAAGATAGAGAGCGAGACGGGCAGGGATATCCGCGCTATCGAGCTTGACCTGTCGGTAAACGAGAACATCGAGGCGTACGGCAAGATGCTCGATGAGGAAAAGCCCGAGATCTGCGCCCTCGTCAACGCGGCGGGATTCGGCAAATTCGGAAGCTTTGAGGATATTCCCCTCAAAGAGCAGATGAATATGATCGACCTCAACTGCAAGGCGCTTATGGCAATGACCTATCTCACTCTGCCTTATATGCCCGAGGGCAGCCGCGTTTATCAGTTAGGCTCGCTGTCGGCGTTCCAGCCCGTGCCTTACATTGCCACCTACGGCGCGACCAAGGCGTTCGTGCTTTCCTTCTCCCGAGCTCTCGGCAAGGAGCTTGAAAAGAGGGGAATAAGAATGATAGCCGTCTGTCCCGGTTGGGTACGCACCGAGTTCTTCGACCGCGCGGTCAAGGACGATACCATTAAATATTACAACAAGTTCTTCACCTCCGAGGAGGTCGTCGAGCGCGCCGCTTACGATATGTACCGCGGAAAAGACGTATCGATATGCGGTCTTTCGATCCGCGCGCAGGTGCTTCTCACAAAGCTCCTGCCCCACAAGTTAGTTATGAACATCTGGTGTAAGCAGCAAAAGAAGTGAGATAATATTTTTTGTTTTTAAATTTTAATTTGTCGAATTGTTTTTATGTTCATTTTCTGTCCGCAGCGTAGGCTGTTTTCATTGTCGCTGGTGACAAGAAAAGTTAGTAAAAACATTTCGATAAACTGCAATTTATTTAACTATTTAAAAAGCGATTGTTCTTTACCAAAAGGTATCGGGCAATCGCTTTTTATTATGAAGATTTAATTTTTCTTTATCCCTCAAGCTGACGACCTAAAAAGCCTGCGGCGGTCTGAATAAGCTTCTGCTCGACCGCCTCGGGACAGATATCGCTGTCGTTGGGAGCTAAAGCCGCCACACAGCCCACGATATCGCCTTCACTGATTATCGGCATAGCGCAGATAACGTAATGGCTGCCTCCGTCGCGTATAGCCGCCATCTTCTCGTCGCCCTGACGGCGAACGTAAAGATTTCTCGATTCGCAGACGTTTTCTATTTCGTCGGACAGTGATTTATCCGCATATTCCTTCTTTGACACGCCCGCGCACGCCACAACGCTGTCTCTGTCGCAGATGACCACGCTCAATTCGCAGGTCTTATGCAAAGTCTCGGCATACTGCGCCGCGAAGGCGGTCAGCTCTCCGATAGGGGAGTATTTTTTGAAAATGACCTCTCCGTCGCGGTCGGTAAATATTTCCAGAGGATCACCCTCGCGGATGCGCATTGTTCTTCTTATTTCCTTGGGGATCACGACTCTTCCGAGATCGTCGATCCTTCTTACTATTCCGGTTGCTTTCATATAAAGGAATTCCTTTCTTTATCAATAAATATGGTAAATATCAAAAATTGCCATTTGGATGACTTTCCTCTGTTATTATTTGTTATATTTTCGCAAATTATACCGCGCTTCATTTGGAATTTTTATCCCTTGCCGTAAAAAGCAAGAATACCTTGGCAGAAAAATTGATTGTGTTTCTTTCAAATAGCGCCTTTTGTCTTTTATTTTGGACATATCGGGGTAATATAGCAACAGGTAACGTCGTTCAGTAATTGCAAAAATCTTCATTATAGTTATATATAATATAACGGCAAAACGAATCTTAACTTCGTCAAGGCGTTGCACCCGCAAGGGCGCAACGCCTTTTGCTTGTAAATTGCAGTTTACCTGTTTCTTTTTATGTTCATTTCTTTTCCTCGACGAAAAGAAACGAACCAAAGAAACGCCGCTTAAGAGGAGAAGAAGTCTGCGCGTTCAGTAGACTTCGCTAACCGAACTGCTCCGACATCCTCCCCTCTTAAGAAACACCCTACCATAAAAGGTGTTTGTTAAATACAACAAGTGAAATTTCGCTTTAAGATATGCTCTGTGAGGTGGGGAGATTTCTTAAAGAGGGGAGATCTTTTTCTCCCCTCTTTAAGCGGCGTTTCTTGGATACTTCTTGTCGACGGGGACAAGAAGTATCATAAAAAAACAATTCGACACATCAAAATTTGAAACCCTCCGCCTATTAAAAAACCTTTTGAAATTATAAAGAATCAAAAAAATTGCAATTTTTGCAAATTTTTTAAAGTTTTTTTCAAAAACCTATTGACAAGCTTTATTTTTAGTGATATAATTGTAAACTGCATTATAATCGCTTGGTCTGCCTAATTTTAGGTAAACGGCGATCCGAATACGACAAAATATGCTAAAACGCATAAAATTTTGCCGTATCGGGAAGTATTCATTGAATGGAGTGATTGATTTAATGGTCAATGTAAAAGAACAAAAACACGGAAAGAAAACGAGAATGTCATTTTCCCGTTCCCGTTTCAATCTGGAGCTGCCCAACCTTGTCGAGATCCAGACAAAATCCTTCGATTGGTTCCTTGAGGAAGGACTTATGGAGGTTTTGCGCGACGTTTCTCCTATCACAGATTACTCAGGCAATCTCTCGATAGATTTCATTTCTTATTCTATCGATAAGAACGCCGCAAAGTATCCCGTAGAGGAGTGCAAGGAGCGTGACGTCAACTTTGCGGCACCTCTCAAGGTCAACGTGCGTCTCACCAACAAGCAGACGAACGACGTTAAATATTCCGATATTTATCTGGGCGATTTCCCGCTTATGACCGACACGGGTACGTTCGTTATCAACGGCGCGGAGAGAGTTATCGTCTCCCAGCTCGTTCGTTCTCCCGGTATGTACTACGATTCAGCGGTAGATAAGACCGGTAAGAAGACCTACGCGGCGCAGATAATCCCCTACAGAGGCGCGTGGCTCGAATACGAGAGCGACATCAGCGGCGTTCTTTACGTTCGTATAGACAAGAACCGTAAGATGCCTCTTACTATGTTCATCCGCGCTCTCGGATGCTTTATCGGAGACGACGTGAACGAAAGAGGAACGGTCATTCACAGAGAGGACATCTTCAAGATGTTCGGTGAAGACGCAAGACTCGTAGCTACCCTTGAAAAGGATGAGAGTGAGAATCTTGCGGCGGCTAACGGTACAGACCCGACCGTTGAATCTCTCAAGGAGATATATAAGAAGATCCGTCCCGGCGAGCCTCCGATGTTCGACTCGGCAAAGCTTCTTCTCAACAATCTCTTCTTCGATCCCAGAAGATACGACATATACTCTGTCGGACGCTATAAGTTCGACAGCAAGATGGCTATACATTCCAGAATCGCAAACCACAAGCTCGCAGAGGACGTAGTAAGTACTCTTACGGGCGAGGTGCTTTACGAGAAGGGAACCGTTCTCAATAACGATATGGCTCTCGTGGTCGAGAGAAACGCAGTAAACTCCGTATCTCTCGAGCTTGAGAACGGCGACATTATCAAGGTAGTTTCCAACAACACCCTTGAGCCCGAGTATATCATCGGCTTCGACCTCAAGGATTGCGGCATCAACGAAAAAGTAAACGTTGCCGTAATGCGCGAGATCGCCGACGCTTGCGAGGGCGACGTTGACGCTATCAAGGAGCAGGCAAAGGAAAGGATCGCCGAGCTCTGTCCCAAGCATATCACCATCGACGATATATTCGCAACCGTCAGCTATATGCTCAACCTTACTCACGACGTTGGTGTGGTTGACGATATAGACCACCTGGGCAACCGTCGCGTTCGTTCCGTGGGCGAGCAGCTCCAGAACCAGATGCGCATCGGCTTCTCCAGAATGGACAAGATAATAAAGGAAAGAATGACGACGCAGGACAACGAGAAGCTGACTCCTCAGGCTCTCATCAACACCCGTCCCGTCGCTACCGCTATCCGCGCGTTCTTCGGCTCCAGCCAGCTCTCGTCGTTCATGGACCAGAACCACCCTCTGGCCGAGCTGACGCATAAGCTCCGTCTCTCGGCTCTCGGTCCCGGCGGTCTTTCCCGTGACCGCGCTTCCTTCGACGTCCGTGACGTACACTTCACCCATTACGGCAGAATGTGTCCTATCGAGACCAAGTCGGATCGTAGCCATGTCGGTCTGTG
>JAZSJO010000202.1:0-8181 GCA_045534365.1 Eubacteriales bacterium | reverse complement strand
CGGAATGCAGGTTGAAGATATTTTATCCTCTCTGACAATGCTTGAAATGGCAGGGGCGGTAGAATCAGGCGGCGGAGGGTACTTTATGAGAGTTACTCCCGACGATATTATGCAGTCTGAAAATGACTGACAGTATTTTATGAAAACAGTATAATTTATAGCATGAAGGGAACGGATACCAGATGGTAAATCTTGTAATTATGGAGTCGCCCTCAAAGGCGAATACCGTAAAGAGCTATCTGGGCTCTAACTATAAGGTCATCGCGTCGGTCGGACACGTGCGAGACCTTCCCAAGTCGACTCTCGGCGTCGACGTTGACAATAATTTCGAGACGCACTATATCAACATTCGCGGCAAAGGCGATATAATCAAGGAGATAAAGAAGGAAGCGAAGAATGCCAACAAGATATTCCTTGCGACCGACCCTGACCGCGAGGGCGAGGCAATTTCCTGGCATCTTGCCACCGTTCTCGGTATCCCGATCGAGAAGACGCAGAGAGTTACCTTCAACGAGATAACCAAGAACGTCGTCAAGTCGGCTATCAAGAATCCGAGAAATATAGATATGAGTCTCGTTGACGCTCAGCAGGCGAGAAGAATACTCGACAGAATCGTCGGCTATAAGATATCTCCTCTGCTCTGGAAGTCTATAAAGAGCGGCCTTTCCGCAGGACGCGTTCAGTCCGTGGCTACGAGAATAATCGTCGAGAGGGAAGAGGAGATAAACAGCTTCGTTCCCGTTGAATATTGGACTATCGAGGTCACTCTTATATCCGACGACAGAAAGCCCTTTACCGTACGCTTCTTCGGTGACAAGAACGGTAAGATCGAGCTACCTGACGAGAATGCCGCTATGGAGGTAGTAAACGCTATAAACGGAGAGAAGTTTACCGTTAAGTCGGTCAAGCGCTCCACGCGTCATAAAGCACCCCAGCCTCCCTTTACCACCTCAACTCTTCAGCAGGAGGGATATAAGAAGCTTGGCTTCCAGCCCCAGAAGATAATGAGAGCGGCGCAGGAGCTTTACGAGGGTATCAATATCGGTAGCGAGAACGGCGGAATGCAGGGTCTTATCACCTATATGCGTACCGACTCTCTCCGCGTGTCCGAGGAGGCACAGGAGGCAACGAGAGCCTTTATCGCAGAAAAATTCGGTGTTAAGTATAACACCGCAGAGCCGAGGATATATAAGTCAAAGTCGGGTATTCAGGATGCGCACGAGGCGATCCGCCCTTCAAGAATAGACCTCGAGCCTAAAAAGATAAAGTCCTATCTTACAAGCGAGCAGTATAAGCTCTATAAGCTTATCTGGGACAGATTCGTTGCCAGCCAGATGGAGTCGGCAGAGCTTGCTACTCTCAACGTTGAGGTGGAAGCGGCGGGATATCTTTTCCGCACGGGCGGATATACCGTTACCTTTCCGGGTTATATGGCGATATATGAGGAGAGCGTTGACGCAAGCGTGCCCGAGGGTGAAGAGCAGAAGAATGCAAAGATCCCCGATCTTTGCGAGGGGGAGAAGCTCAATTCCGATCATATCGATCCCGCAAAACATTTTACGAAGGCTCCCCCCAGATACGATTACGGCTCTCTTGTAAAATTCCTTGAGGAAAAGGGAATCGGCCGTCCCAGCACGTTCGAGTCTACGATATCCACGATAATTTCAAGAAATTACGTCAAGCGCGACGCAAAGACCAAGACTCTTGTCCCCACTCCTCTGGGCGAGATAACCACGAAGCTTATGAAGGAGCATTTCAACAGTATAGTTGACTATGAGTTTACCGCCGAAATGGAGGATAAGCTCGACGAGATAGAAAAATCCGAGAGAAGCCTTGAGAGCGTTCTTCACGAATTCTGGGCAGACTTCTCAAAGCAGCTCGACGTTGCGGGCGAAAGACTTGCCGAGACTAATATCGAGCTTCCCGTTGAGGAGACCGATATAATCTGCGACAAGTGCGGAAGCAGAATGGTGGTCAAAAACGGAAGATTTGGTAAGTTCGCCGCTTGTCCCAACTATCCCAAGTGCCGCAACACCAAGCCTTTGACTGCGACAAGTCCCGAGGATGCCGCCGAGGAAAGCGAGATCGAGACAAAGGAGGAGACAAAGAAGAAGGTAGTCGTTGCCGATTTCAAGTGCGAGAAGTGCGGAGCCGATATGGTGCTTCGTAACGGCAGATACGGAAGCTTTTACGCTTGCGTCAATTATCCCGAGTGCAAGTTTACAAAGCCCAGAACGAAGGAGATAGACGTTCCTTGTCCCGAGTGCGGCGCGAAGATAGTTACAAGATACTCCAAGAGCAAGACCGTCTTCTACGGTTGCTCGAATTATCCCAAGTGTAATTTCTCATTCTGGGATATGCCCGTGGAGAAAAAGTGCCCCGAGTGCGGCAAAAACCTCTTCCACAAAAAGGGAAAGCCGATGCTTGTTTGTCACGACGAAAATTGCGGATATTCCGAGCCTTACGTTGAGGACAAAAAAGAGGACGAGGAAAACTGATATTTGATTATGAACAGCAAAAAGACAGTAAACGTTTACGGCGCGGGCCTTGCGGGCTGTGAGGCGGCGTGGCAGATAGCAAAAAGGGGTATCAAGGTAAGGCTTTTTGAGATGAAGCCTCAGAAATATACCCCCGCCCACCACAGCGAGGGCTTTGCGGAGCTTGTTTGCTCAAACTCGCTTCGCTCCGACAGAGTAACGAACGCGGTAGGACTTCTCAAGGAAGAGCTTTACCGTCTCGACTCTCTCATTATGGAGGCGGCTTACGCTACGAGAGTTCCCGCAGGCTCTGCTCTCGCCGTTGACAGAAGGCTTTTTTCGGACTACGTGACCGAAAAAATAAAGAATCACCCCGATATCGAGGTGATAGAGCAAGAGGTCTCCTCACTTGAAGAGGGAGTGGTAACGGTCATCGCCACGGGTCCTCTTACAAGCGAGCCTATGGCGGAATATATCGAAAAGACGCTTGGCTGCGAGGGCTTGCACTTCTTTGACGCCGCAGCTCCCATAGTCGACGCATCCACGCTTAATATGGACGTTGTTTACGCGGCCTCGCGATACGATAAGGGCGATCCCGATTACCTTAACTGTCCTATGACGCGCGAGCAGTGCGACGCCTTTTATACCGAGCTTATCACGGCGAAGGAGGCAGAGCTTAAGGACTTTGACCGTGAGATGCAGAAGGAGCTGAAGGTCTTTGAGGGCTGTATGCCCGTTGAGGTAATGGCTAAGCGCGGATACGATACTCTGCGTTACGGCCCCTTGAAGCCCGTAGGTCTCGTTGATAAGAGAACGGGCGAGGAGGCGTACGCGGTAGTACAGCTTCGCAAGGAGAACGCCGAGGGAACGATGTATAATCTCGTGGGATTTCAGACGCATCTGACGTTCCCCGAGCAGAAGAGAGTGTTTTCTATGATACCCGGACTTGAAAACGCCGAGTTTTTGCGTTACGGTATCATGCACAGAAATACCTATCTCGATTCTCCCAAGTATCTTAACGCCGATTATTCGATGAGAGGGAACGAAAGAGTTTTCTTCGCGGGACAGATGACGGGAGTCGAGGGCTATATCGAGTCCGCGGGCTCGGGATTCGTTGCGGGTGTCAACGCCGCGGCGAAAGTGCTTGGAGAAGAGAAGGTCGTTTTCCCCAGAACTATGATGCTTGGCGCGATGGCGAGCTATATAAGCGCAGGAAGCGTCAGCGGTAATTTCGCGCCTATGAACGCAAATTTCGGTATCGTTGAGTCTCTTGACTATAGAGTCAAGGGCGGAAAGATAGCGAAATACGAGGTGGTGGCGGAGAGAGCGTTGAAGGCTCTCGAGGCTTACGGCGAAAGACTTGGCGCGAAAAACTATAAAATACATAAAAACGAGGAAAATACCGATGAGGTTGATAATTGATATAATGAGCGGAGACAACGCTCCCGTTGAGACTCTGCTTGGAGTTGCGAGAGCCGTAACCCAGCCTTATTCCGAGGGCGTTGAGTACGTTCTCGTAGGTGACGAGAATAAGATCAGGGCTATCGCCGAGGAGCATAAGATAGACCTGTCGCGCTTTGATATAAGACACACGGATGAGGTCTTGACTATGGAAGACGATCCTATGTCGGTCATGAGAGCGAAAAAGAACTCGTCTTTAGCGCTATCTCTGCGTCTGCTTGCGGCAGGCGAGGGAGACGCGCTCGTCAGCGCGGGAAATACAGGCGCGCTTTTCTGCGGAGCTTCGCTTATAGTAAAGCGAGTTAAGGGAATACAGAGAGCGGCGATAGGCGCGATAATTCCCCTGACCAAGCCATTTATTTTGCTTGATTCGGGCGCAAGCGTAAAGCCCAACGAGGATTATATGCACGGCTTTGCCATTATGGGAAGCGCTTATATGAGAGCCTTTTACGGTGTTGAGTCTCCTCGCGTAGCTCTGGTGAACAACGGCTCCGAGGAGCATAAGGGAACCGAGCTCCAGCAGGCTACCTACGTAAAGCTTAAGGAAAGCAGTCTCGTCAATTTCGTAGGAAACGTCGAAGGTAATAAGCTTCCCTTTGATACGTGCGACGTTGCCGTTGCCGACGGATTCACGGGCAATATCCTGCTCAAGACTATTGAGGGGATGGGCAAGCTTATGTCGGGTGAGCTTAAGGCTATGTTCAAGAGCGGTCTTGGCGGAATACTCGCTTACCTGCTTATGAAAAAGAAGCTCGGAGCGTTCAAGAAAAGATTTGACGCCAAGGAGCACGGCGGCGCGCCTATTCTGGGTATATCGAAGACCGTTATCAAGGCGCACGGCTCGTCGGATGCAAAGGCTTTCTCAAACGCAATCCGTCAGGCGGTGCAGTGCTTTAACACGGGCGTCGTCGATATAATCGCCGCGGAGGCAGCAAAGCTTGAAGAGAGTCGCGCGGAAGCCGAGGAGTAAAAAAGAATTAATTTATTGAGAGGAAGAAACGGTAATGACGGTGAACGGAAAGCCCGAATGCGCTCTGCTTGAGGAGACGATCGGTTATGAGTTTGGAGACAGGGAGCTTTTGATAAGAGCGCTCACTCACTCATCTTATTCCAATGAATCGGGACTTAAAAATCATCACATATATTGTAACGAAAGGCTTGAATTTTTGGGCGACAGCGTGCTGTCGCTGATAACGAGCAACTATCTGTACGGTAAATTCTCCGACTGTCCCGAGGGGGAGCTTACGAGAATGAGAGCCGAGGTAGTATGCGAGAGAGCGCTTTCGGGATATGCCAATAAAATAGGCTTGGGCAGATTTCTTCTTCTCGGTATAGGAGAGGAAAGAAACAACGGCAGAAGCCGCAAGTCGATACTCGCGGATGCCTTTGAGGCGCTTTTAGCGGCAATATATCTTGACGCGGGCGAGAACGGAATGGAGATATTAAAGGGCTTCTTGCTTCCTTTTATCTCGGAGGAGATCGAGAGCATCGGAAAAAGCACGGGCTTTAACGGTGATCCCAAGAGTCTGCTTCAGCAGTTCGTTCAGCAGGCGGAGGGAGATTTCCTCGAATACGCCGTGGTGGGACAGAGCGGTCCCGACCATATGAAGCTGTTTAAGGTCGAGGCAAGACTCAATTCCAACGTTATCGGCAGAGGACAGGGAAGAAGCAAGAGAGAGGCGGAGCAGAACGCCGCTCGCGAGGCGTTGGTGCTTTTCAGCGTGATACCTACCGATAATGAAAATTAAACATAAGAACATACCGATATTCATTCCTCATCTGGGGTGTCCGAATATGTGCGTTTTTTGCAATCAGCGCTCGATATCGGGTAAGCAGTGCTTCAGACGCGAATCGGTCATCGACGAGATAGAGACGGCGCTTGATACGATATCGCCCGAGAGCGAGGTCGAGATAGCCTATTTCGGAGGCTCGTTTACGGGAATAGAGAGAGAATTGATGATATATCTGCTCGACGTTGCCGCGTCCTACGTAAACAGAGACGACGACGGCAGAGCGAGAGTGACGGGTATAAGGATGTCCACGCGCCCCGACTATATAAACGGAGAGATAATGGATATTTTGTCGCGTTATCCCGTAAAGACCGTGGAGCTTGGGCTTCAGAGTATGGACGACGAGGTCTTGAATAAAACTAACCGAGGACATACTGCGCTTGATGCCGAGAGAGCGTGCAGAATGATAGTTGACGCGGGATATTCTCTCGTGGGACAGATGATGATAGGTCTGCCCGCATCGAGTATCCAAAAAGAGCTTTATACTGCGGAAAAAATATGCGATATGGGCGCTCTTGCGGCGAGGATATATCCTACCGTTACCTTTTTTGACACCGAGCTTGCATGTATGGCAGAGCGCGGGGAATACGAGATGCTTTCTCTTGGCGACGCGGTCTGTCGTTCAAAGGAGGTCTTGAAGGTCTTTGAGAGACGCGGAGTCGATTGCATACGCATAGGGCTTTGCGCCAGCGATAATCTTGGGGATCTTACTAAGGTCAAGGGGGGAGCCAATCACGCGGCTTTGGGAGAGCTTGTCATAGGAGAGCTTTATTTTGATAAGATATGCGCTCTTGCCGACGAATTTGAAGTGTCAAACGGCTCTCTTGAGGGAAAAAGCCTTGAGATATCGGTGCCTCGCGGCGAGCTTTCGCAGGCGGTGGGGCAAAATCGGAAAAACAAGATAAGACTTATCGAAAGATATCGTCTTAAGAAAATAATTATCAAAGAAAATAACGCGTCGGGGCTAAATATAGCCGTGACGCAATAAAGAGACGGAGGTATATTTTGTATCTTAAGTCAATAGAAATGCAGGGCTTTAAATCCTTCCCCGATAAGACGAAGCTGGTCTTTGACGCATCGGGAGAGGAGGTCGGAACGGGCGTTACCGTTATCGTCGGCCCTAACGGAAGCGGAAAATCGAATATAGCCGACGCTATGCGTTGGGTGTTGGGTGAGATATCCTCAAAGACGCTCCGAGGCACCAAGATGGAGGACGTTATTTTCGGCGGAGCGGACAGCCGCAAGCCTATGGGATACGCCGAGGTCTCGGTCACCTTTGACAACACCGTAGGACCTACTCGTCTTGAGTGTCCCTACGACGAGGTGACCGTCACGAGACGTTATTTCCGCGCGGGAGAGAGTGAATATTACATAAACCGCCGCGCAGTAAGACTGCGTGATATTTACGAGCTCTTTTTGAATACGGGTATAGGCCGTGACGGTTATTCTATAATCGGTCAGGGACGAATCGCAGATATGGTCTCGAAAAAGAGCGAGGACAGACGTGACATTTTCGAGGACGCGTCGGGCATCGCGAAATTCAGACATAAAAAGAGCGAAGCCGAGAGAAAGCTGAAGCAGACCGAGGACAATATGGTGAGAATAAACGACGTTTTCACCGAGGTGTCGGCTCAGGTAGGCCCTCTTGAAAAGGAAAGCGAGAAGGCGAAGAAGGCTATCGAGCTTATGGAGATCAAGAAAAAGGTCGACGTAAGCCTGTGGCTCTTTGATACCGAAAAGCTGAGGAGCGATATCTCTGCCGCAGAGGAGGCTCTGCGCCGCTCGGAGTTCGATCTGAAGAACGCCGAGGATTCGATGCAGTCTCTCGACGCGAGGAACGAAAAGCTCTACGAGGCTTCGCAGAACGGAAAGATAGCGCAATCCCAGATACTCAATCTGATAAAAGATCAGACGAGCGAGATATTCAAGCTTGACGGCGAGTTCAGAGTAAACGAGACCACCATCAAGCACACCGACGAGCTTATCGAGACGGCAAAGCGATCGGCGCAATCGGCAAAGAGCAATCTTGCGGAAGAAAATATCAAGGCAGACGCGCACAGAGCGAGGATAGACGAGCTTGGCAAGACGCTTGATGAGACGTGTGAGAGAGCGGAGACGATCGAAGACGGTATTTTCGATGAAAAATGCAATATTGACCGTCTTGGCAAGGACGTTGACGGTATATTCGTCGACATCAAGAAGACCGAGGAGGCAGAGGTCGATACCAAGATAAGAATTTCCGCCCTTGAGAACGCAAAGGAGAGCGGAAGTGACCGAAACGCCGACGTTCTGAGCGATATCGAGTCTTATACCGAGGAATCGGTACGGCTTGAAAAGGCGCAGGCGTCAAAGCAGAAGGCGGCTGACGACTACGCAAGGGCTATCGAGGGAGTCGAGAGCGAGATCGGCGAGAAGGACGAGAGGCGGACGCAGGTCAATTCCCCTCGCGGAGA
>JAZSJO010000144.1:0-3995 GCA_045534365.1 Eubacteriales bacterium | reverse complement strand
CAAGAATCTCTACACGGGCATCGTCGAGCAGAAGGATCTTACCGATTTCGTGATTCCCACCGAATACGAAAATCTTGATCTCATTCCCTCCTCCACTCTGATGAGCGGCATTGAGTTCCAGCTCTTCACCAAGTGGCAGAGAGAGTATATTCTCCGTCAGGGCTTGAAGAAGATCAAGGAATCGGGAAAATACGATTACATACTTATCGACGCTCCCCCGACGCTTGGCTGTTGGGTAATGAACATTATGTGCGCGTCGGATTTCCTCATAATTCCCGTTGAGGCAAGTCCGTGGGGACTTTTCGGACTTGCTAATATGTTTGAATTTTACGAGCAGGTCAAGCTCATCTCTCCCACTCTCGATATTCTCGGTATCGCGATAACAAAGGCAAGCGAGCGCAAGAATTATTTTAAGCAGACCGTTGAGACTCTCTCAAGCCTCGATAACGTAAGACTTTTGGAGTCAATAATTAGAATAGACTCCACTATCGAATGGTCACAGGACAACAGTAAACCCGTTATGGCTTATAAGAAAACGAGCCGCGCGGCTCAGGAATATATGGAAATGGCACAGGAGGTTATGAAATATGCCGATAGGTAAGGATAGCATCACTAAAAGAGTAGCAAAGCAGACAGAAGCAGCACCCGCAAAGAACGAAGAAAAAATCGCTCCCGAGTTGGTTGCAACCACAGCCGCCGCTCCCACCGAAAAGAAGCCGGCGGCAAAGAAGTCCGCTTCCACTTCGACTACCAAGAAGACAACTTCCACAGCTAAAAAGACTACTACCGCAAAGAAGTCTGCCGCTACTGAGACGAAAGCTCCCAAGGCAGAGGTCGTCAAGGAAACGCTCACCCCTCCCACCACTGCTCCCGAAAAGAAGGTCGACACGACCGTTCTTGCGAACGTCGCGCCCGAGACCGTTGAGGCGGTAATCGGTCACAAGGAAAAGGAAGCTGTCGAGATAGTTCAGATCGGCGGCAAAATGCCCACGCATCTTCTTTAACAAGCTCAAGAGAGACCGAGATCGGTCTCTCTTTTTTCTTCCAAAACCGATAAAAGCCTATATTTTTTTGTTTCCCATCTTGACATCTCACGCAAACTGCGCTATAATAAAAACAATAGTTGAACAATTATTCAATTATCAAATCAAGGAGGCATATAATGTCAAGTGAAAGCAACAATCTGCCGATATGTGACGCTTACGAAGCCCACAGCGACATCATTGATAAAATAGAGATGCCACCCGACGAGCATTTCTTCTTTCTTGCAGAATTTTTCTCAGTAATGGGCGACAGCACGCGCATCAAGATACTCTATCTGCTCTTTGAGGGCGAGATGTGCGTTTGCGATATCTCCGAAAAGCTTGGTATGAGTATGTCTGCCATCTCACATCAGCTCCGAGTGCTTAAAAACTCGCGTTTGGTCAAATACCGTAAGCAGGGCAAATCGGTCTTCTATTCCCTGCACGACGACCATGTAAAAACCATCATAAATATGGGCGTTGAGCACATTGAAGAATAAATTACAGAATAAATTGTAGAATAAAAGAGGTATTTACTATGAAAAAAACGTTCAATCTTGAAGAGCTTGACTGCGCTAACTGCGCGGCAAAAATGGAAGCGAAGATAAACGAGCTCGAAGGTGTCATCTCAGCAAAGGTCAGCTTCATGACGCAAAAGCTGACGCTTGAAGCCGACGAAAAGGATTTTGAAAAGATACTTAAAGCGGCGCAAAAGGCGATCAAGAAGATCGAGCCCGATTGCCGCATAATCGTCGATTGAAAAGGTCTATGAGAAGAAAAGACAAACGAAAGCTGATAAGAATAATCGTATCGGCGGCAACACTCGCCGCCGTTGCGCTTATAAAACGCTTTTCTCTCCTCCCGAGTCTTGTCACCATAGGTGAATTCGATCTGCAAACGCTCATTCTGTATCTCATTCCCTACGCCGTCATAGGCTACGACATACTTTGGCGCGCTCTGCGGAATATTGTAAACGGTCAGGTCTTCGACGAGAACTTTCTTATGTCGATAGCGACCGCAGGCGCGTTCGTCACGGGAGAGTACGCCGAGGCGGTCTTCGTTATGCTCTTTTATCAGGTAGGCGAGCTTTTCCAGAGCATCGCGGTGGGAAAGAGCCGAAGCTCTATAAAATCCCTGCTCTCGATCCGCGCCGACACGGCTTTCGTTGAAGGGGGGGACGGCGAGCTATACGAGGTCGATTGCGAGAAGGTCGGAGTCGGGGATATAGTCTGTGTCAAGGCGGGCGGCAAAATACCGCTTGACGGAGAGATAATCGAGGGCTCGACCACGCTGAACACAGTGGCTCTCACGGGCGAATCGTTCCCAAGAGACGCGGAGGTTGGCGACCTTGTTCTCAGCGGATGTATCAACGAAAGCGGATTCATCAAAATCAAGGTGACAAAGAAATTCGAGGAATCCACCGTCTCAAGGATACTGAGACTCGTGGAAAGCTCAACCGAAAACAAAGCGAAAAGCGAGGATCTCATTACTAAATTCGCGCGTGTCTACACCCCCGCGGTAGTGCTCGCGGCGGCGGTCTTGGCAATAATTCCTCCGATATTTATCGGGATCGGAGATCTTGCCGTTTGGAAGGAATGGATATACCGCGCAATGACCTTCCTCGTCATAAGCTGTCCCTGCGCGCTGGTCATCTCGGTACCGCTATCCTATTTTGGCGGCATCGGCTCGGCATCCTCGCGCGGAATACTTATAAAAGGCTCGAACTATCTTGACGCGCTTTCGAGGTGCGACACGGTAGTGTTTGACAAGACGGGAACTCTGACCGAGGGTGTTTTTGAGGTCGCGCAGGTCGTGTGCGCCGAGGGCGTCGACCGCTCCGAGCTGTTATCTCTCGCGGCGGCGGCAGAAAAATATTCAACTCACCCTATCGCGCTCTCTATACGACGCGCCTATGAAGCCGAAAATTGCGGCGTGATGCCCGAGGTCGGCGATCTCAAGGAACTGTCGGGCAGAGGCGTTTTAGCCGTCACGGACGAAAAAACGCTTATAGTGGGCAACGCAAGATTGATGGAGGAGAACGGCATCGACATATTGCGCTCCCCCGACGACGCAACCGCGGTCTACGTTGCTTTAAACGCCGAATATCTCGGCAAGATAATCATATCCGACAAGCAAAAGGACGGCGCAAAAGAGGCTATACTTTCTCTTCGCGCGGCAGGCGTTAAAAGAACCGTTATGCTTACGGGCGACAGAGAAAGCGAGGCCGAACGCATATCAAATTCGCTTGGTATCGACGAATACCGCGCTGAGCTTCTTCCGCAGGACAAGGTTGGGGCGATCGAGGAATTGCTGAACTCTACAGACGACGGAACGAGCAACGACGAGCAAAATACAAACGACGAAGGCTCGTCTGCCAATGCAAAAAAGAGCAACCTCGGCAGAGTTGTGTTCGTCGGCGACGGAATCAACGACGCGCCCGTATTGGCTCGCGCCGATATAGGTATCGCTATGGGCGCGCTCGGCTCGGACGCGGCTATTGAAGCCGCCGACGTGGTGCTTATGGACGACAAGCTCGAAAAGATAAGCGACGCTATTCTGCTCTCTCGCAGAACGCGCCGTATCGTCGTTCAGAATATTATATTTGCCCTCGGTGTCAAGGCCGCCGTGCTTATTCTCGGCGCGCTCGGTCTCGTGGGACTTAACGCCGCGGTCTTTGCCGACGTAGGCGTAGCGGTCATCGCGATACTTAACTCAATGAGAAATTTGAAGAAATGAAGATATAAGAAGAGAGGGAGAGCTTAAAAAGCTCTCCCTCTCTTCTTAATAGCAAAACTGTACTTTTTATGTTAGGCTTTAAATTCAAATTTTGATTTATCGAATTGTTTTATTTGTTCATTTCTTGCCCCCGTCGGCAAGAAACGAACCAAAGAAACGCCGCTCAAGAGGAGGAGAGGTCTCCGCGATTGGAAGACTACGCTATCCAATCTGCTCCGACATCCTCCCCTCTTAAGA
>JAZSJO010000100.1:0-4070 GCA_045534365.1 Eubacteriales bacterium | reverse complement strand
GGGCCATTGGCTCCGCCGATGATCCCTACGGTGGCGGCATCTTCAAAAGAAAAGTTATAGAAAACAGCGCCAAATGACGTCGCGCCCCCAAGAAGAGACGCCACAAGAAAAGTGCCGATGGCAAGTCTCCATTTTCACGTGAGGGAATATTTGGCTTGTCTTCTGAAATCAGCTGCATTTAATTCCATAATTGCTCCTTTCGCAAAGAATCACTCTGCCGAGTCGTTTATTATCGTTTCAAGATGCTTCCATATTTCAGGATAATCTTCCTTGTAATAGCGTTCCATATATTCTATGCCCGTTATCTCTTTTTCAATGATATGATCACTGTTGTCGAACTGTTCGGACAGATAAGCGGCGTAGCCTTCCATACCGCCGTATTTTTCAATAAAGCTATCGGTGCATGAATTTACGGTGTTAAATAATTCTATCGGCTTTTCGCCGCGAATGAATATCTTGTAGGTGAGATTCCCGTCAGCGTCACAGCCGAGTGCGTATCGGGTGACCTTGTTTTCTTCGTCCCAACGGTATTCCTTCGTGGTAACGAAGCAGACCTTTGATATAGAGTCCCCGTCGCATTCCGTAAAGGTGTTTGCGCTGAAAATTGCAAACAGCAGGGAAAGACAGACGCAACCAACGAAAACCAAACGGTATATTCTGTTCATTTTGCCGCCGTCGTCCTTGCCCGACGCGTTTTTGTGAAGCCTTATCTGGCTTACTATAAATATCGCCTCGTAAAGCACGAATGCTACCGTAAGTCCCGTTAACGAAAGCTCAAGCAGGGCGACGGATGCGTCGTTGCCGAAGCGAGCGCCGATAAAAAGTCTGTTTATATAAGAAGAAACGAGCGCGTAACCGATCACTCCGAGAATTACGAATAGCGTTCCGAGTATTCCCGAAAAGCAACCAACGTTTTTATTTTTATTCAAAAGAAAATACCAAGCCTTTCAGATATTTTCGTCAAGCTCAAAAAGCTTAAATCAAGCGATAGGTCTTGCAACCGTTAAGCTTCTTTGCAACGGCTCTTGCCGCGCCCTCGGTCATTTCCTCGGTGATAACGGCTACCTTGTTGCCAAAGCTTGCAAATGACGCTTTGCAACCGAAGCATTTTTCCACACACTCGAGTGTGATATTGCACTCGGAACACTTGTCGAAGATGAAAAATCTCTTGCAGGAGTAGCTATCAAAGTCGGCAACGTCGTCCTTGGTAGCAACTGCGAAATCAGGAAGCTTGATGCCGCTATCTGCGTGCGCGATCACGTCAACGATATCGGCGCATACCGCGCTTGCGGTGGGAAGCTTACCCGCGCCGGGACTGTAGAACATTACCTGACCGACCATATCCGCGCCAAGTAATATGCCGTTGAATACGTCGTTTATGCTTGAGAGAGGATTGGTTTGGGGAATAAGGCGAGGCGAGACCATTGCAAGGATCTTGCCGTCGAGCATCTCTGCGTGTCCGATAAGCTTTATTGCGTATCCGAAGGAAGCCGCTATCTCCACGTCCTCGGTGGTTATATTGGTGATACCCTCAACGGATATGTCGTTGGGGGATACCGACTTTCCGAAAGCCAGAGCCGCGAGAATTACTATCTTTCTTGCCGCGTCGAGACCTTCGACGTCGGCGGCGGGATTTCTCTCGGCATAGCCCTTGTCCTGCGCGTCCTTGAGCACGTCTGAAAATTCAGCGCCCTCATTCATCATTTTGGTGAGAATGTAGTTCGTCGTACCGTTGAGAATACCGTTTATCTCGGTGATATTATTGGAAGAAAGGTCGTTGCACATAGGACGGATTATCGGAATACCTCCGCCAACGCTTGCTTCGAAAAGATAGGCGACGCCGTGAGCCTTCGCTATCTCAAGAAGCTCCGAGCCAAAGTTTGCGACAACCTCCTTGTTGGAGGTGACGACGCTTTTTCCTGCTTCAAGACAAGCCTTTGAAAAATCGTACGCAGGATGCGAGCCGCCCATCATTTCGGCAACCACGGAGACCTCGGGGTCGTTCAGTATAATATTGAAATCGTGCACCACAAGCTTTTCAAAGGGATTTCCCGGGAAATCACGCAGATCGAGGATGTATTTGATATTCACCTCTTTGCCAAGCTTGCTTTCGATTATTTTCTTGTTTTGTGTGAGGACTTCAGCCACGCCTGAGCCGACGACGCCAAAGCCGAGTATTGCAATGTTTACCATTTTAAGATTCCTTTCGCGCGGGTTAAATATATGCTATATAAGGAGCTTTCGCTCGATATTTCCGTTAAATAAATGCTTGTTAGATCAAAGAACACGCTGTCAATGATAATAATGTGTTCATTATACCATAAAATTTTTAAAAATGCAACTGTTGCTATTGAAAAAAATCAAAAAATATGATAAAATATATAAAGTTCAGAAAATTTGGAGGCAAATTATATGGGAGCGCGCATCACGGCAAAAAGAAACGTTAAGATATTCATACTTTATTTAATGCAAAATATAAATTATCCCCTTGATTACGTAACGCTCAACGATATAGTAATGCAGAACGATTACGTTATGTATCTTGATTTCGCGGAGTCCTTCCACGAGATGCTTGACGCGGGGCTTATAGTAGAGGAATGTAAGAACGAGGCGGGCGACCCTATGTATATAGTCACCGACAGGGGGATGATAGTCGCTACCGAGCTTAAGAGCGAGATATTGACCTCTCTGCTCGATAAGAGCCTTGAATGCGCTCTGCGTTATCTTGATTTCAAAAAGCGCGATATCAAGGTGTCGGCAAGGATCGAGGAAAGAGAAGACGGAAGATACAACGTCGTATGCATTATTAAGGAGAAAAATCAGCCTATAATGCAGAATTCTGTTGTTGTAGATACTCTGAACCGAGCAAAGAGAATGGAGGATAATTTCCGCGATCATCCCGAGGTGGTCTATAAGGGCGTTATGGCGCTTCTGTCGGGCAATATAAACTTCATTTTCAATTGATATTTTGCACAAAAAACAGGTGGTCGTCCACCTGTTTTTGTTTTGCAAGAGAAGTGTTTTAGTTGGTTATAAGTTATTTTTAACAAACTTTTTTGCCCTAAAATGTGCAATTTGTCTACAGTTTGCTTCTTTGATGCCTTTTTTGCACAAAATGCAAAAGGATGTTTTGTGTAATATATACTACGATTTGGCGCTTTTTGTCAAAATATACAAACAAAACGACGAAAATAATAGTTGACCAAATTTAAATTAAATGATATAATTAATAAGTAATGGTATAGTTTGTGAGGTAAAATGAACGGTATTTCAAGCAACCAAAGCCCAAAGTCTCTGTCAAGATCGCAGATAGCGGCATTTATTCGCAAGGCGGCGGCGGGCGATCAGACGGCGTTCGATGCGCTTAATGATAAATACAGACCTTTGATAGAGAGTCAGACGAGAAAGCACAGTCAGATAGAGATGACCGAGCAGGATATCGAGGATATGAGGCAGGAGGCGCTTATCGCGTTCTGCAACGCGGTCTGTAGCTACGATTGTGAAAAAGAGGACGTCGAATTCGGGCTCTACGCAAAAATATGCATCGATAACGCGCTTATCACCTTCGTACGCACGTATATGAGACGCGTGAAGAAGGACAGACTTGCCGCGGAAACCGAAAGACAGAACAACGCCGCGCTCCGACCGTACGATCCTTTACAAGCAATGGTGGACAAGGAGAATATGTCCGAGCTTGTAAGAGTGATAAGAAACAGACTTTCCGATTATGAAAATAAGGTCTGGTGGCTATACGTTTCGGGAATGTCGGTTGCCGATATTTCCACAAAGCTTGGAGACGCCGAGCCGAAATCGGTCTCAAACGCGATTTACCGAATAAGAAAAAAGCTCAGAGCCTTTATATCTGACAAAAAATAATGAGTTTATTCTCCTAAAGGAGTTTAAATACCGTGGTTGTAAAAGCGGAGCCGCGGGAAATATAAGGTACAACATTAAAGCGAGGTAAAAAACAATGTGCGAGAATGAAGTAAAAGTTGAAGGCATGGAAGAGGTTGCCGAGGTAGTTTACGAGGATATCACTCTTACCTGCAGAGATTGCGGAGAGGAATTCG
>JAZSJO010000029.1:0-4766 GCA_045534365.1 Eubacteriales bacterium | reverse complement strand
TTATATGGGATTGCAAGTATTTGAAATGGTGCTCTCATAACAATCTCCTTTATCACAAGCTAAAAATTAATATCAAACAATTTCCATGCTCCTATTATAGCACAAAAACCGCAGAAAATCAATCTGGGGTTTTTGTTTTTTTCTGGCGGTAGGTAAAACTGTCCTTTAGAGGACACATCTATTCCTTCGTCTTTTTTTGTGAATGTATTTCGAAGAGGTAAATTGCAGTTTATCTGTTTCTTTTTTTATTCATTTCTTTCCACCAGCGGAAAGAAACGAATAAAAAACAATTCGACAAATCAAAAAATGAACACATCAAATAATTCTTCTCTTAATTAAACAGAAAAAGACTGAAGCTTATGCTTCCGTCTTTTTCTGTTATCCAAAATTAACAGCTAAATGATTTATTTTTGCTTAAGGTTAAGAACTGGTGAGTTAAATTACTTGATCTCAACAGTTGCGCCGGACTCCTCAAGAGTAGCCTTGAGCTTGTCAGCCTCTTCCTTGGAAACGCCTTCCTTAACAGCCTTGGGGCAACCCTCAACCATGTCCTTAGCTTCCTTAAGTCCGAGACCGGTGATCTCACGGATAGCCTTGATAACGTTGAGCTTCTTGTCGCCAAATCCGGTAAGGATTACGTCGAATTCGGTCTTTTCCTCAGCTGCGGGAGCTGCTGCGCCACCTGCTACTGCAACTACGCCAACGGGAGCTGCTGCGGATACGCCGAACTCTTCCTCAACTGCCTTTACGAGGTCAGCGAGCTCGAGAATTGTAAGTGTCTTGATTTCTTCAACAATATTTGTGATCTTTTCGGATGCCATTTTAAATTACCTCCTGAATATGGAAATATAAATTGTTTTTTGTTTTATGCGACTGAAAGTCGATTATTCTGCGTCGGTTGCTTCTGCTGCTGCAGGAGCCTCCTCTGCGGGCGCCTCTGCAGGAGCTTCTTCTGCAGGAGCTTCGGTCTCTCCCTTGTCGATGATCGCCTGGAGAGCGTAAGCGAAGTTGTAGATAGGAGACTTGATAGAGCCGAGGAACTTCGCGATGAGAACTTCCTTGGAAGGAATCTCAGCAAGGCTGTTTACGCCTGCCGCGTCAAGAACCTCACCATCACAATAACCTGCGAGGATCTGGAAGGATTCGATCTTTTCAGCGTATTCCTTGAGGATCTTTGCAGGAGCGATAGGATCTTCGGGGCTGGAGATAGCGATAGCGGTCATACCGTTGAGGTACTGCTTCATATCGCCGTAACCGCACATATCGCAAGCTCTGCCCGTGAGGGTGTTCTTCATAACTACGTACTTGACACCTGCTTCACGAAGAGCCTTACGGAGAGCCGTATCGTTATCAACGGTGATACCCTGATAATTAACGATTACGCCTGCGGCGCTAGCCTTGATCTGCTCTGCGAGGTCTGCAACTACCTGTTTCTTCTGTTCGAGTATTGCGTTACTAGGCATTTGGTTTAACCTCCCGTTGTGATTAGATGGATAATAAATTTTTTGCGACAACGCCGCATTCAAAAATTTATTGGAATAAAAAAACTTTCTTCCCGAAGCGTGACCGCATACCGAGAAGAAAGATCTAATTGCCATAGTGGCAGAATTATATCGTTTTGATTCTTCCTCGGCAGGGTGGCTTGCGCTTTTACGGGAACCTGCTGTCTTTGGATAAGAGCCTTTATCGGCTCACCACAGTATTATACAACAAACGTTTTCGTTTGTCAATACCTTTTTTGAAAAAAGTTTAAAATTTTTTGTTATTTTTAAAATTTGTTATTTTTAATTATATTTTCGGCTAATTTTACGAGTTTTTCACGTATCCACATAGGCTCGACGATCTTGAAATCCGAGCGGAGGGTGATAAGGACGCTCAAAAACTGCTCTACGTTGTGAAATTCGCAGACGTATTTGTTTCTCGGCTCTCTTGAAATGATAAAATTCTTCAGATTAAGGACCGAGAGCTTGTCGGGTATCTCAAGAGTCGCGGTATAGGGTACCTGCATCTGAACGAAGGTGCTTTCCGCCTGCAATGACGCTCCCGCCATGCTGTCGGCAAGCTCGGTGAGCGAATCGTCGTTGTCGCTCGACATAACGAGGGGGAGGGAATATTGCTCGGTGTAATAATAGCCCTTGTGCTCGAGGCTGTATTCCATGGGCGCGCCGAGCTGCTTCTTCAGATAATCCACGTCGCGCTGCGCCTGACGGTGAGATATGCCGAATCTTTCGGCGAGACGCATTGCGTTGGGGTAATAATTATTCGCTATCTTTTTATGAAGCCATTGTATCCTTGTGTTGGCGGAATTTGCAGATGACGTTTTCATTTTGCAAGTAAATTCCTTTCATTTATATTATATAGTGTCTTATTCGTGTTCTTCCTCGTCCGCGGGGACGTAAAGGCTGTCGAGATATTCGTAGTAGCCTTCGGGATATTTTACGGTCGCGAGAAGCAGACTTGATATCTCGCATATTGCGTATGTGAGAAGGAATACGGCGTAGCATAGATAATCCCTGAGCTCGCCCGTGCTTGCTTTCGGAAGTGTCAATACCGCGACGAAGGCGACGGGGGAGAGACAGGCAACGAGAGTCTTTGAGAATACGAACTGCGCGGCGTTGCTTCTCCCAAGAATGCATCTTATATCCGAAAGGGTAGAGAATGCCGCAAGGATAGCGGAAAATTGCAATAAAAGCTTTGCGGGTGCGTTTATTTCGACCGAGAGGTCGAGATAGAACTTAACGACTATTAAAACGCAGAACAAGATCTGACCGTAGCCCGCGCCGATCGAGAGGGCGTCGGGGAGCTTTGCTGTTTTTGAAACGCAAAACAGGACTGTAAAGGCGGCGGTTATTATTAAAAGGATATCCAAGATGCTTCGTTCGGTGCTTGTTGATAATGTCACAAGACAATAGGTCGCCGCGGCGGCGGGGACAAGATTGGTGTATCTCGCGATCTTGCTCTCGCAGGATATTCCGTCCGCTCTTTTGAAAAGGAACGATGCCGATATCGCGAAGATCACATCGATGCAAAGCAGGACGTAAAATACGACCGTGAGAGACGAAGAGGTAAGATAATTACCGCTTTCCTCCGAAAAGAGAATGAAGACCGACGCTCCAAGCGCGCAGGTCAGAAGCGCAAGGAGGATAGTCGCGTATTTATACGTCTTATACAACGTTTCGTAAACGAAGGGCGATACATAGGACGTTGGATTTTTCTGTGTGTTCATTTGTAATCTCCATAGCGGTGATTTTTGTTTTCTACCTTATTATTATATAACGCAAATGTTAACGTAAAATAGACAAATCGAAGGATTTTTATATTTTTTGAAATGAAAAGCAAACTTTTTACTAAAAATTCCGTGCCTATGCGCTTTCGACGGCGAGAAAATGATGAAAAAATGCGATTTTGTATCATTTTTGTGAAAAATGCACAATTTGAACACGAAAAGTTTTGTTATTTTCTCTACAAATGTAAACGCTCAGCTTATTGACAAATTTGGTTTTATAGTGTATAATGTTAAGGCTTGATATGCGATGAAACGAGAGGTTGCTCTTGAGGGGACGCCCCCAAGAGGTAATTTTCGTGGAGTATGTCCGTATGAACGGGCGACGTAGTCTTTCATACACACACTAAGCAACATGCGGCATAGTGGTGCTTTTGTGTCAAAATCGTTTACTTTATCTCGGAATTTGTCTTACAGATGCTGATGTGGGCAAAGTCCGTATTTTAATGTAAAGGATTAGAAACACACGGCACGGTGTACGAAGAAAGCGTCCCAACATTTAACGGCGTTTCGCTTCATTATATTATATATAAGCGGCGCCAATATCTGAAAGGAGGCACATTACAATGGCAGTTAATGAAAAAATCAGAGTTCGTCTCAAGAGCTACGATCACACTCTCATCGATACCGCTGCAGAGAAGATCGTAACGGTTGCAAAGACAAACGGCTCCGAGGTATCCGGTCCTATTCCGCTTCCCACTGAGAGAGAGATAGTTACTATCCTCCGCGCAGTGCATAAGTACAAGGACAGCCGCGAGCAGTTCGAGATGCGCACCCACAAGAGACTCATCGACATCATTAAGCCCAATCAGAAGACGATTGACGCGCTTATGAACGTTGAACTCCCTGCAGGCGTAGAGATAGAGGTTAAGCTCTGATCTACATTTAATTATTTATCTTATCAAGCAAGCAAGGAAACTTGCAAGACAAAGACAACAGCCGGCGGCGAGAGCCGTGTCGGTAACTTTGTAAGTCATGTTGGGCGGACGAGATCCGACTCAACCAATAATTTACAGGAGGAAAAACAAAATGAAAAAGGGTATTATCGGTAAGAAGATCGGTATGACTCAGATTTTCGACGAAAAGGGTAACGTGATCCCTGTTACCGTAATTCAGGCTGGTCCCTGCGCAGTAGTACAGAAGAAGACCGCTGAGAACGACGGTTACGACGCTGTTCAGCTTGGCTTCGTAGAGGCTAAGGAAAAGCACATCACGAAGGCTGAAAAGGGCCACTTTGAAAAAGCAGGTGTTTCTTTCAAGAGACATCTTAAGGAATTCCGCCTTGACGACTGCTCCGCAGTAAACGTTGGCGACGTCATTACAGCCGATACCTTCGCCGCAGGCGAGAAGGTCGACGTAACAGGTATGACGAAGGGCCGCGGTTACACCGGCGCGATCAAGAGATGGAATCTTCACAAACTTCAGGCTACACACGGTGTAGGTCCTGTTCACCGCCAGTCCGGTTCTATGGGTGTTATCGACC
>JAZSJO010000176.1:0-18027 GCA_045534365.1 Eubacteriales bacterium | reverse complement strand
TGTTAAGATAGCCGTTTACCGCCTCGGCAGAGCCTATAGCTCCTCCCGCAAGTCCCTCCGCGATTGTCGCGGCGATCTGCGCGGGAGCGCGGCAAGTCGGAGGCCAAGCGGTCTTAGGAAGACAATACTAATGGCCAACTCCTTGGCCCACAGAACGACATTGCTACGATCCGACTTTGTTAAGATAGCCGTTTACCGCCTCGGCAGAGCCTATAGCTCCTCCCGCAAGTCCCTCCGCGATTGTCGCGGCGATCTGCGCGGGAGCGCGGCGAAGCGTCTTTGAGAGCTTGAAGCAAGGGAAAGCGAGGTCTCCCATCGTGGCGTCGGGGGGATATTCGAGCATATCCGCGATCTCGGCGGCAGTAAGCGGCGCGTCGGGGTTGATGCCCTTAACGCCCTCAAGTATCTTTTCGGCTATTTGTAATTTAATCTTTAACATTTTACATTAACCTTTCTATTTTTAGACAACTTATATATTTTATCATAAACTGCGCAAAATTTCAATATTAAAATTAAAAATTTGCGATTTTTGCGATTTTTTCTTTTATTTCGTCGGCTCGACCGCTATATCGCAAAGCGTCGCATCGGTGTACTCTAAAATTGCTTTTGATTCCACCAAAAGCTGCGCGCCTCTCATTCCCGCGCTGACCGTCAGCTTTTCAAGGTCTGCCGCCGAGGAATCGAAATAGGTCGGGAACTTCTTTTTCATTCCCACGGGGGAACAACCGCCGCGGATATATCCCGTGACGGTCAAAAGGTCTTTGACGCGCAACGGCTCTATGCTCTTATTGCCCGATGCTCTCGCCGCCGCCTTGAAATCTATCTCCTTGTGGCAAGGCAGACAAAAAACGCAAAATCCCGTTTTGTCGCCCTTTGTGACGATGGTTTTGAATACCATACCGTACGGAAGCCCTACCTGATCGGCAATATGAGTACCCGAGAGATCGTTCTCGTCGACCTCGTATTCTATTATTTCATAAGGTATCTTTGCGATGTCAAGAAGGCGCATCGCGTTTGTTTTCGGTGTTTTTTTCTGTGCCATATTTTTACCTTATATTTAATGTGAGATATTGATGCTGACGCGTGTTTAACAACAATCGCCGTCCCGCAAACTAAATCATTTAATCAATTAATCTCTTGCCACACATTTCTATCATTCATTAACATTCTCGATCATATCCCTCGCCGCTTGTCTTTGCGCGTCGGTGATATTGATTCCGCCGAGTATTCTCGCCGCTTCCTCTATCCTCTCTTCTCTTTCAAGCAGTCTTATGCTCGTCTGCGCTCTGCCGTCTATCTCCTTTTTGGATATAAGGAAATGATTGTCGGCAAGCGTCGCTATCTGAGCCGAGTGCGTGACGCAGATGACCTGCGAGCCTCTCGCTATCTCGCGGAGCTTGAGACCTATCTTGCGCGAGGTCTTACCCGATATTCCCGTGTCTATCTCGTCGTAGATAGCCGACTCCACTCCGTCCTTTTCGTTAAGGACGCTCTTGAGCGAGAGCATTATTCTCGCCATCTCACCGCCCGAGGCGATGTCGCTCATAGGCATCATCGGCTCGCCGGGATTCGTGGCGACCGTAAATTCTATCTTATCGCATCCCGAGGGCGTGAAATCGTCGGTCTTTAATATCACTATCTCGAATTTGACCTTTGGCATATCGAGATAAGTAAGCGTCTCCATTATCCTCTCCGACGCCTGCTTTGCCGCCACTCTTCTCTTATCCGTCAAGGCTTTTGCGGCGATTTTGGCTTGCGCTTCAAGCTCGCGTATCTTCTTTTCGTATTCGACCGCGCGCTCGTCGGAAAGCGCTATGTCGTCAAGTCTCGCCACGGCTCTATCGCGGAACTCAAGTATCGACCTGATATCTCTGCCGTAGCGTCGTTTAAGTCCCGAAATAGCTTCCAGACGCGATTCTATCTTATCAAGTCTCGCGTCGATATCCTCGCCGCCGTCCTCACCGAGAGCGGCAACTCTGTCGGCTATATCCGAGACCTCGTAGCTCATATCAAGCAGCTTTTCGGCTATTTCTGCCGCCTCGGGTATCACGTCGACTATCTTATTAAGCGAATCCGACGCTCGTGAGAGCAGATAGGACACCGACGCGCCATTCTCGCCGCCCGAGAGCACTCTGTGGGCGAAATTTACCTGTTTATTTATCTTTTCAAGGCTTGAAAGTCGCAATTTTTCGGCTTCGAGCGCCTCTTCCTCGCCGTCTCGGAGCTTTTTGGAGTCGATATCCTTTATCTGATACTCAAGCATATCTCTCTCACGAGCCTTTTGCTCCTCGTCACAAGAAATATCGCGGAGCTTTTTGCGATATGAGTCAAGCTCTCCGTAAACGGCAGAATACGCTTCTCTTTCACTCTCACAGTCGCCAAAGGAATCGACCATATCTATATACGCGTTCTTATCAAAGAGCACTTTGCTGTCGTTCTGCCCGTGGATAGATATGAGCAGTCTGCCCACCTCTCGCAGAGTCGTTTTCGTCACCGCCCTGCCGTTTATGCGCGCAGTTGACTTGCCGTCCGCGGTCATTTTATGAGACAGAACTATCTCGCCGTCGTCAAGCTCAACGCCAAGCCCCGGAAGTCTTGCCGCTACCGATTCCGAAACGCCGTCAAACACCGCTTCAGCGAGCGCGTATTGCTCGCCCGCGCGCACGACGTCACGCGAGACCTTACCGCCCGAGAGCATATTTATACTGTCTATAATGACCGATTTACCCGCGCCCGTCTCACCCGTCAGCACGGTAAATCCTTCGCCAAGCTCAACATCGGCGCGCTTGACCACCGCTATATTTTCAATATGAAGCAGCTTTAACATAAATAGGTCTCCTTTCGTGCAACGTTAATTTCGGTGAAATTTTCTCAACTGATGGAAAGGAGCTTCTTCATTCTTCCCGCAACCGTCTGCGCCGTATCGTTATCGTAGGTCACGACGATTATCGTATCGTCGCCCGCAACGCTTCCGAGTATCTCTCCGTCGGGAAGACGGTCGATAGCTATCGCCACCGCCTGCGCCATACCCGGCGCAGTTCTCAAAACTATCAGATTCTGCGCGCAGGTAATATTCAGGATAGTATCAACGACAGAATGGGAGAGTATCCCCTCGTTTCTGCTCCCCTTCTTCGAAACGTGAGAAACCACGTATTTATACGAGCCGCCCGGCACTGCCACCTTGACGAGATCAAGGTCTCTTATATCACGGGAAATCGTCGCCTGAGTGACTATATATCCCTCCTGACCCAAAAACTCGATAAGCTCGTCCTGCGTCTCTATCTCGTATTTTGCTATAAGCTCAAGTATTTTTTCCTGTCTTCCTTTTTTCATATCAAACCTCAAATTAATTATCGTTCATTTTCTGTCTGAGTCTTTCGTAAAAGCTTCCGTCCTTCAGACGAATAAAGCTCGTTTGCAGAGGCGAGCGCGTTATGCGTATCATCTCTCCGAAATAGATCTCGTGATTGACTCTGCCGTCCATCGTCAAAAAGAGATTTTTTTCTCTCACGCAGGTGTTCTTTATCTCAAGACTTGCGCTGTCGGGGAAAACCAGAGGTCTTGCGTAAAGCGAGTGGGGGCAGATGGGCGTTACGCACATACAGTTGAGTCTCGGGTCGATTATCGCGCCGCCCGCAGAGAGCGAATATGCGGTCGAGCCCGTGGGCGTGGCGATTATCATACCGTCCGCGCGGTAATTCGCAATATGCGCTCCGCTCTCGTAAAGCTCAAGATCGACCACTCTCGAGATAGAGCCGTTTGATATTACGGCATCATTGAGAGCATATTCATTCCTTCTCAGCTTGCCGTCGGTGCTTATTATCTCTACGTTGAGCATCGAGCGGTTTTCTATCTTATAATCTCCCTCGACTATCCTCTTTAATTGGTCTATCTCGTTAAGCTCAAGCTCCGCCATATATCCGAGTCTGCCGAGATTGAGTCCGAGAACGAGGGTGTTCGTGGGAGACGCGCGGCGAGCCGATTCGAGTATCGTACCGTCTCCGCCAAGCACCAACACCGCGTCGACCGCGCCGTATGCCTCGTCCATCGGAAGAAAGCTAAAATGCGTTTTAGGACGAAGTCTTATGACCTTGTCCTTATTGTATACGAGAGTACATATCTCGCAACCGAAGACGGCGAGCTTCTCCGCTACCGTAAGCGCCGCCTGAGCCTTGTCGTAGATATTGAAATTCGTTATAATAAGTACTCTTTTTATCTGCTTTTCCATAATATTATTCCTTACAAAGCTGTTTTATCTCTTTATATAGTCTCTCTTTATCACAAGACGCGCCTTCTCTCTTTACGAAGCACGCGAGATATTCTCTGTTGCCGTCGCCGCCCTCGATCGGTGAGCGCATCACTCCCACGGTATCAAATCCGTAAAGAGCTGCCGATTCGATAACTCTCAATATCGCGCCTTCTCTGTCGCGCGGGCTTTTGACGATACCGTTCTTTCCAAGCGCGCCCTTCCCCGCCTCAAATTGCGGCTTTATCAGGCTTATGAAGCTCGCTTCGTCGCGAAGAACGCCCGCAAGCGCGGGATGTATCAAGGTCTGCGAGATAAAGGAAACGTCCATTACCGCCACGTCAAAGAGTCCGAATTCTTTGGCGTTGAGGCTTCTTGCATTATATCCCTCCACCGAGGAAACTCTTATATCCTCTCGCAAAGCGGCGTGAAGCTGTCTTCTTCCCGAATCAACCGCGCAGACGTGAGCCGCGCCTCTCTGCAAAAGGCAATCGGTAAAGCCTCCCGTGGAAGCGCCTACGTCAATACATCTCTTACCCGACACGTCGAGAGCGAATCTCTCCAGAGCCGCCTCTATCTTCAGTCCGCCCCTGCCGACGAACCTTTCGCTCTCGGTTATCTCGACGGTATGCTCACCGTCGGAAACGTCAGAGGAAGGCTTATCGACTATCTTACCGTCAAGCAAGACCTTGCCCTCTAAGATAAGCCTCGCCGCCTTATTCCTGCTCTCGCAATAGCTTTTTTCCGTCAAGTAAACATCTATTCTCATGCTACTGTAAATACGGGGATAAACTGAAGGCCTATGGGAACTATGATCCCGACGATAGCGCCGATAAACACCTGAAGGGGCGTGTGGCCTACGAGCTCTCCGAGTGCCTTGGTCGTAAGCTCGGGGTCGTTCTTTGCTTCAGCCAATTCCTTTAAAATTATATTCAACGCCTTGGCGTGCTCACCCACCTGACGTCTCATTCCCATAGCGTCTCTCATAACTATCATCGCAAGAACTCCGCTGATGGCAAACTGAAAGGAATTAAGCCCAAACCAGATGCCCGAAGCGCTTGCCGCGGCGCAGACCGCGGCGGTGTGGGAGGAGGGCATTCCGCCCGTGCCGAACAAAAACTCTACCGTAGTGAATTTTTTAAGCTTGAACACGCCCGTAAAAAACTTCAATACCTGCGCGGTAAACCATCCTGACGCCGCGCTGATAATGATAAAATTCGTAAATAAGTCGGTTATATACTTCATATCGATTCCTTTGCTTTTATTTTTCTCTTTCGCGCAGGTAAAGCGCCAACGCCGTCAATTTTTCGGAATTCGGGATATTTTGCACCTGCTCGACCGCCTCCGCCGTCAGCCTTTCGGCGTACGCGCGAGCCTCGTCGACCGTGAAAAAGCTCATAAACGTGGTCTTGTTTTTGTCGGCGTCGGAGCCGATGTCCTTACCCAAGACCTCGGGAGTTGAGGTGACGTCGAGTATATCGTCGATTATCTGGAAAACGAGACCGATATTTCTCGCGAAAAGCGTTATCTTCTCTACCGTCTCGCTATTCGGCGCATATCCCGCGGCAAGACAGCCGAGCTGGCAGGCGACGCATATCATCGCTCCCGTTTTGCCCATGTGAAGCTCGATAAGCTCCCTCTCCTCAAGCCTGTTGTCCTCGCCGTAAAGATCCATAGCCTGTCCCTTGACCATACCGAAGCTGCCCGCCGCGCCCGACAAAAGCGCAACCGCCGTAGCCGCGCAATCGCCGCTGACATACGGATTCATAGCGCAGACCGAAAAAGCGTCGGTCAGAAGTCCGTCGCCCGCAAGCGTCGCCATAGCCTCGCCAAAGACCTTGTGATTGGTCGGTCTGCCGCGGCGCATATCGTCGTCGTCCATACACGGAAGATCGTCGTGTATAAGCGAGTAGGTATGTATCATCTCGACCGCCGAGGCAAAGGGCAGAGCCGCCTCGATCTCTCCCCCGAGCATTCTGCAGCACTCGATGACGAGCGCCGCTCTTATTCTCTTTCCGCCCGAAAGCAGACTATATCTCATAGACTCGTAAAGTCTTGACGAGATACCCGCGTTTTCCGTGGGATATATCTTTTCAAGCTCACACTCGACCGCGCTCTTGGCTTCGGTCATAAGCGACAGAGCAAGCTCTTTTTTGTAATCCTTCATCAGTTTTCCTCGTTAAAAGTTCCCTCGGGAACGTCGGCAAGCTCTATCTCGCCGTCCTTTCCCTGCTGTAATATCTGTATCTTTCTCTTTGCGCTCTCAAGCTCGCTCGCGCACTTCGACGCAAGCTTAACGCCCTCCTCGTAAAGCTTCAACGACTTTTCAAGAGGTAGCTTTTCATTCTCAAGCTCTTTTACTATCTCCTCGAGCCTTGCCATAGATTCCTCAAGACTCATCTTTTTCTTTTCTGCCATATTTATCTCCGATTTTTTTATTTTTCTCCGTAATTTGCGCGATCAGAAGTCCGTCCGAAAGACTTACGTTTATCCTTGAGCCGACTCTCACGTCGTCGACGCTTGAAACTATCTCTCCGTCATCGTTCTGCACCATAGCGTATCCGTGGGACAGCACCGCGAGAGGATTTACTCCCCCAAGTCTTGCGCAGAGCGTGCGGAAATTCGCGTCCGACGAGTCGTAAGCCCCTTTTACAAGCGTATCAAACCTTTCTCTTATCCTCAAAAGCCTCGCGCTCTTCTCGTCAAGCTGATTTTTAGGCGAATGAAGCTCGGCGCTCTTGCGAAGGGCGTCAAGTCTGCTCTCCAAAAGATATATCCGTCTTGAAAGCAGGCTGTCGGCTCTGCTGCTCAGATGCGATATGCGTCCGAGTATCTCTCTCGTATCGGGAAAGGCTATCTCTGCCGCCGCCGAGGGAGTGGGCGCGCGTCTGTCCGCGACGAAATCGCAGATAGTGAAATCGGTCTCGTGTCCCACCGCCGAGATAACGGGTATCTCGCTCTCGGCAATAGCCCTCGCCACCCTCTCGTCGTTAAAGCACCAGAGGTCCTCCATAGAGCCGCCGCCGCGACCGATGATTATGAGGTCGACGGGCTGACGGTTATTAAAAAATCTCACACCGCCCGCAAGACTTTGAGGAGCAAGCTCACCCTGAACGTATGCGGGATATATTATTATCCTCGCCGACGGGCATCTTCTGCCCGAAACGTTGATTATATCGTGCAGAGCCGCGCCCGAGACGGAGGTGATAACGCCGACCGTTCTCGCGAACGGCGGTATCGGCTTCTTCCTCTCGGGCGCGAAAAGTCCCTCGGCTTCAAGCTTTCGCTTCAGTTGCTCAAAGGCAATGGCGAGCGCGCCCGCGCCGTCGGGCTGCATATCGTCGATTATTATCTGATAATCGCCGCTGACGGTATAGGTCGATATCTTTCCGTGAACGATGACGGTCATACCGCTCTCGGGACGGAATTTAAGTCTCCCGGAATAGCCTCTGAACATCACCGCGCGGATAGACGCGTTTGCATCCTTCAAGGAAAAATAAAGATGCCCCGAGGCATAATTGCTCTTGAAATTAGATATCTCGCCGCGAAGCCATACGTCGCGCAACACGGGACTCGCTTCGAGCGTCATCTTTATATATTCATTTATCTGTGATACGCTGAAGACCGAATCCTTTTGCATTATCCTATCCTACTGTTCCTTTAATTTTCTTTGGCAAAGCAGAGCCACTCCTGCCGCGTTATCCGAAGAGAGCTCGGGAGAGGAAAAATACGTGTTTCCATACTTCGCAAGTCTCTTGCCTATTCGTTTATTACTCATAACTCCGCCCGCGTAGATTATCGGGATATTCTCATATCTCTCGCGGAGATTTTCGGTAAGACGGCAGAGCGTGTCGGCGACGAAATCGAAGCAATACGCCGCAACTCTCTCGCAGTCCCCCGTTTCATCGTAAAGCTTTTTCGTGAGATTTTCAAGCCCCGAGAGATTGCACTCAAGTCCCTTTACCGATATTTTCGTTTTTGCTCTCGGAAGATCTTTTCCCGAAAGCATAGCCTCCATTTCGCGTCCGCAGGGAAAATTCAAGCCCATCATAACGCCCGTTCTGTCTATCGCCTGCCCCGCGTTTATATCGGTCGTGCCGCCGATAAGCTCTACGGAAAAGCCTTTATCGTGGGGAGTTACGAGCAATATCTCGGTAGTGCCGCCCGAGACGTGAAAGGCGGCGAAGCCTTCCCTGCCGTCGAGAAGCTCGGTCTTTTTTGCGGAATAGAGCGCCGCCATTATATGTCCGCTTTGGTGCGAGAAGGGATAGGCGGGACAGCCGACCGTCGCGCTCACCGCGCTCGCCGCCGCAACGCCCGACAAAAAGCAGGGCATATAAGAGCCTTCAAGGTCTCTCGGAGTTGCGGAATAGCCCACCGCGACGATCTCGCGGCTCGGATAATTCTCCTCAAGAAAGGAATCAAGCCTATCCATAATTTCGGGAAGGTTTTTCGTGTGGGCGAAAAGCGCGTCGCTCTGCCTAAGTCCCCTCTCGCCCTCGGCAACGGGCAAAAGCTTTTTCAGATTCAAAACCACCTCTCCGTCAACGGTACAAAGAGCGGCAGAGGTGGTATAATTACTGGTATCTATCCCCAGTATAAGCTTTTTTTCAGGCATCTTCGCCCTCTGAATTCTCGTCGGAGCCTTCCTTTGCGGAGGTCTCCTCCTTCTTTGACGCGATCTTGAGCGCGATCTCCTCGATAAGCGCGTCGACTCCCTTCGACTCGGTGTCCTTGAATAGGCTCGAAAGCACTCCGTTCACGAACTGCTTTGCCTTGTCCTCACCGTACTTTACGGAAAGCTCGACCGCCTGGCTGATCGACACGTTTGCGGGGATGTCGGAAACGAAAAGCATTTCGTATATCGCTATGCGGATCACGTTTCTCGAGACCTTCGAGAGTCTGTCGGCTCTCCAGCCCTTTGCGTATTTGCTTATTACCTCGTCGATGAAATCCGACTTGGTAAGCACGCCGAAAAAGGTATCCCTGATATATTTATCGTCGGGGATCTCGCGATTTTCACACGCGGCGCCGTATATTTGCGCAGGAGCGTCATCTGTTCTGAATTCGGTTTCGAAAAGCAGAGCGAAAAGCAGCTCTCGCGCCTCTGATCTTGATATTTTAGCCATATTTTACAACCTCCAATAACAAATACGAAGAAGTATAAATCTTATATTATAAATATAATCAATTATATTTATTATACATAATTACAGCGCGATTGTCAAGGCAAAACGGCTTTTTTATATGCAAAAAATGAAAAAATATTCATAAAGCTCTTATATTGTTAAAAAACGTTGAATTATCTTGCAATAAAACGCAAAATATGATAAAATAAGATAGATCAAAAGACCAAAGCAAGAAAAGCAAACGCAAGATCTCATCAAATATGGGCTGAGGAAACGAAAATTAATATGAAAAAACAAAAATTCAATAAATACTCGGGCTTTCTCTCAACGGCGATCCTTCTGATAGCCGCCGCTTGTCTGATAGCGATAATAACGTTGTGCGTGAGCGGCGCGAGGCCTGATATCTGGAATAACGGGCCGCCTGCGTCCGAGAATACGGCTCAAGACGGCCGCTCTTCCCGTCTTGAAAGAACGCCCGATTACGGACAGAACTATATTGACAGTATCATCTTCGTAGGTGACACCACGATATCCGCCCTTGCGGAAAGCGGAGCGCTTGACGCAGATACGGGGCGTCTTCAGGTATGGTCGGGAGCATACAAGTCGCTTCCCCTCGATTACAGTATCGACAAGTCGGAGATAATCTATCCCGAAACGAACGATGGTCTTACGGTTGCCGAGGCAGCGGCTTTAAAGATGCCCGAATATATTATCATCACCGTCGGAGCAGAAAACGGCGTCGCGTATTGCGGCGAGGAAAAGTTCAAGTCTTATTATTCCAAGCTTATCGATGCTCTGAGTGAAGCCTCGCCAAGATCGAAAATAATGCTTCAATCGCTCTTCCCCGTGTCCGACGCTTACGAAGAAAAAACGCCCGCCGTAACGAACGAAAAGATAGACCGCGCAAACCTTTGGATAGAGGAGCTTGCGAAAGAAAAGGAGTTAAGATATCTCGACACGTCCTCGGCTCTGAAAAACTCAAACGGCACTCTTGACGCAAAATACGATAGCGGAGACGGTCTGCATCTGAATCAGAACGGTTATCTCAGGGTAATTGAATACATAAGAACACACGGGTATAAATAATTATCAAAAAGGCAACGCTGATGCGTTGCCTTTTATCCGCGGCAAATTGCAGTTTATCTAATTCTTTTTTATGTTCGTTTCTTTCCGCTGGTAGAAAGAAATGAACAAGAAAACATTTCGCCAAATCAAAATTTGAACCCCCACCACACTCGCATCAAACTCAAAAAGCCCGTTATGCTTTTGCATAACGGGCTTTTTATCATTCTATGTAGAAATCAGAATCAATTAGTCTTCTTTCTTTCTGAAAGCAACTACGCCGCAAGCTCCTGCAACTGCAACGAGAGCGATAGCGCCAAAACCAACTACGGAACCGCATCCGCCGCCGGTCTGATCACCGCCGCCCTGCTCCTCGGTAGTAACCTCATCGGGCTTTTCGGTGGTAACTACGTCGGGATCCTCAGTAGTAACTACATCGGGATCCTCGGTGGTAACTACGTCGGGATCCTCGGTGGTAACTACGGGCGCATCGGTGTCGTCCTCTGCATCGGGATCTACCCAACCAAGCTCAGTCATATAATCATTAACGTAAGCCTCAGCCTCGTCAAGGTCTCTGAAGCAAGCTACCCAGCATATGTCGAACGTGCTCTTACCTGCAGTCTCTACGTCAAGACCATAAACATCCATACGAACACCGTTGATTCTGCCTGAGGGTCCCCAAGTTGCCGTGAAAGGATCGGAAAGGTCAGCGAAGAAATAGAGGTAGTTGCCTGCATGCTCGCCTTCTTCAACTACGTAAGGATTAAACGTGATGTCAACCTGTTTGATCTGGTAAGCAGCTGCCGGCGCAAGGACATCACCTATCAAAGGAAAGAAGTCAGCTTTCTCATACGCGTAGCACTCGTCACCACCACAGGTGCAGAGTCCCTTAACAAGACACATCATTACAGGGAAATCAGCAACGTCGTAAGAAACCGACGGCTTAACCTTCCAAACACCGATATCGGCGGGACTGGCCTTACCGATAACATGAATGTAATCGCCATTAAGGGAGATATCGGAACCGAGGTTAGTCGCGGGAAGACCTGCAAGGTCAGAATCAGCGGAGCCGTTCATAAAAATTGCGGGCTGACCTGCGGGAACAGTCTCGGGATCCATAATGTCAGCATAAGTAACAGCATAGTCTTCAGGCTCCTTGGAGTCGTCACCCATAGGAGTGCTTGCATCTTCCTTGCTTGTACCGAACTTGGTTACGGTGAACTCAGCGTTACCGCCCTTGGTAGAATTGTTGAAGGAGAAGCCAACGTATGCCTGGCTATTGCTGCCGAAGGTCTCGTTCATATAAGCAATGGTCTTTTCGTTAGCGGGAGCGCCGTTGTAGGTTACTGCGTAGGACTCGCCGTCCCAAGTAACGCAAAGCTCAAGAACATACTTTTCAACGAAGGT
The DNA here is from genome assembly GCA_045534365.1 of Eubacteriales bacterium. Taxonomy (GTDB): domain Bacteria; phylum Bacillota; class Clostridia; order Oscillospirales; family CAG-272; genus SVTX01. Next base: position 6,183 of record JAZSJO010000176.1, on the reverse strand, counting down.
TACAGTCCCGTCCTCCGCGGTCTCAACCTTAGCTACAGAGCCGGTTCCATCGGCGACAGCAGACTTGCCGTCTGCAGTAAAGTACTTATAGTACCACTCAACCTCCTTTAAAAGGGTCTCGCCGGTCTCACTAGCGTTGCTGGGACGTCCTAACACCTGAATACCGTAACCGTATTCGTCACTGGTGGAACCGGGATTGAGGGTATGCTCGCTCCAAAGGTGGAACATAAACCATTTATCGTTTGCAAGAGTGAAATCGTCAACTCTTATTTCCAGATAAACGCCGTCCTTAAGGTCAACCATCTCCTTGGTAGCAACGGTACCGAAAATGGATGTGGTGGACCAGTTACCGGGGATCACGTGGAGACCGTCATCGGTGTATTCGTAACCGGGCACGGACAGACGGTTGTCTGCGTTGCTTTCGATGTAATCAGTTGCTTTTGCAAACGTATCCCACATACCGTCTGCTGCAGACGCGGGAACTACCGCGAGAGCGCAGAGAGCGGAGACGAGCATTGCTGCAACAAGCATCATAGAGAGAATCTTCTTCATAATTCTTCTTTCTCCTTAAAATAAAAAATTTTCCCAAAAGGTCGCATTGTGCCTTTTGCGTCAATATATTTTAACACAAAAAGGCGGAAAAGTAAATTCGCAATATTGACAAAAAGAACCGCCTTTTATTGTGCTAAATCTACAATCGGTCAAATTAAATTTGTATAACGTTCACAAATCATTTTCAAAGCTTTAATAATGGCGTCGAAATCCTTCAGCACTTATATAGCTTTCCCTGCCACAAGTCCTCCGAAAACATTCTTTTATCGATATCGTTTATGACCGCGGTCTTGCGTCTGCTCCAATCGGGAGCGAGCAATTCGGACTGCATTCCGTCTCCCGTCAGTCTTCCCACCACGGTATCGGAAGGAAGCAGACAGAGAGCTCTCGCCACCACAGCGACGTAATCCTCCTGCTCCATCGGCGCATACTTCCCTTCAAGATAAAGCTCTCCGAGCTTCGTGCCGCGAAGCACGTGAAGCAGATGGAATTTCACTTGGTCGGGGCGCATCGAGGAAACTTTTTTGACCGACTCGAGCATCATCTCTTCATTTTCCTCGGGCAGACCGAAGATAAGATGGACGCAGACATTTATCTTATCGCTCGCCCGTCGGAGCTTATCGTAGCCCTTGACGAAATCCTCAAAGGTATGACCTCGGTTGATAAGAAAAGCCGTTTTATCGTGCGCGGTCTGAAGCCCCAGCTCAACCGTCAGCACCGTTCTCTCCGCCAAAGCTGACAGATATTCGACCACGTCGTCCTCAAGGCAATCGGCGTGCGTTGCGATATTCAAGCCCACAACGCCATCGATAGCCATTATCGGCTCGACCTTTTCTTTTATAGTCTCAAGCGGCGCGTAGGTATTGGTGTGCGCCTGAAAATAGGGTATGTATTTATCGGTCTTCCATTTTGAGGACAGCTGCTTTTTTGTTATCTCAAACTGCTCGGTCACGGGCAGGATACTGTCGGCGGCAAAGTCGCCGCTACCCCTCGGGGAGCAATAAATGCATCCGCCCACCGAGCATCGCCCGTCGATATTCGGGCAGGTAAAGCCCGCGTCGAGCGGTATCTTCATACACTTGCCGCCAAAGGTCTTTTTCAGATAGTAGTCGTAGGTATAGTAGCGTTTATTGGTGTCGCTGTTGGGATAAGGGTTAGTGGAAGCCTGAGTTTTTTTCATTATATGTAAGCAATTCTCCTTTCCTTAGTTGTTATGGAAAATTCAAATTTTGATTTATCGAACTGATTTATTGTTCATTTTCTGTCCGCAGCGACAGAAAACGAACCAAAAGAACGCTGCTTAAGAGGAGAAGAAGTCTCCGCGATTGGAAGACTACGCTATCCAATCTGCTCCGACATCCTCCCCTCTTAAGAAACACCCTACCATAAAAGGTGTTCGTTAAATACAACAAGTGAAATTTTGCTTTAAGATATGCTCTGTAGGGTGGGGAGATTTCTTAAAGAGGGGAGATCTTTTTCTCCCCTCTTTAAGCGGCGTTCTTTTCGTCCTTTTCTTTCGACGAGGAAAGAAAAGGACATAAAAAAGAATTAGATAAACTGCAATTTACCACCCTATTATGCCAAGAGGAAAACCTCCGAAGAAGTTTTCCTCTTGCCAACATCTTAAATATTCAAAAACTTCTCGCAAGCCGCTATCTTAACGCAAAGCGTCAACACCTCAAGCGCGCCCGCAAGCTCTTCCATATTGGGATACGTGGGCGCGATACGGATATTGCTGTCGTCGGGGTCGATTCCGTAAGGATAGGTCGCGCCGACGGTGGTCAATACCACGCCCGCCTCCTTGCAGAGATTATAGGTTCTCTTCGCGCAACCGTTCTCGACGTAAAGGCTTATAAAATATCCGCCGTTGGGATCGTTCCAGCGGGCAATGCCAAGATCTCCAAGCTCGCGATCGAAGGTCTCCTTGACCAGAGCGAATTTAGGTTTGATTATCTCGGCGTGCTTCTTCATGTGCTCTCTCACCGCGTCGGCATCCTTGAAAAATCTCGTATGACGAAGCTGATTGAGCTTATCGAAGTTGATGGTCTGCGCCATCATTATGGTTCTTATCTGACTAAGGTTGTTCCGGCTCGCCGCAAGAAGCGCAACGCCAGCTCCGGGATAGGTTATCTTGGAGGTCGAATAGAAGCAAAGCACTCTGTCGGGATATCCCGCGTCACAGCACTCGGTTATGATGTCGAGAAGCTCGTCTCCCTCGTCGTAGAGGTCGTGTACCGCGTAAGCGTTGTCCCACATGATCCTGAAATCGGGCGCGGCGGTCTTCATTCTCGCAAGGCGGCGCACGGTATCGTCGGAATAGGTTATTCCCTCGGGGTTGGAATACTTAGGATTACACCAGATACCCTTGACGGCAGAGTCCTTTACAAGCTCCTCCACCTCGTCCATATCGGGGCCCTCGGGAGTCATTTTAACGGTGATCATCTCAAAGCCGAGGCTCTGAGTTACGAGAAAATGGCGGTCGTATCCGGGCGCGGGACAAAGGAATTTGACCTTTCCCTCCTTCGCCCAGGGCCTCTCGCTTCCGCAAACGCCGTATATCATTGCGCGAGCGAGCGTATCGTACATAAAATTCAAGGACGAGCTTCCGCCGACGATAATATTCTCGGCAGGCATATTGAGAAGCTCGGAAAAGAGCTTTTTAGCCTCGGGAACGCCGTCGAAAAGACCGTAGTTACGGCAATCAAAGCCGTTCTCCGTCTTACAGTCCTCCGCGGTCTGAACGCATTTTAACATTCCGTCGGATAGGTTGAGCTGCTCCGTACAGGGCTTTCCGCGGGATATATCGAGCTTGAGTCCCTTCGCCTTTACCTTTTCGTAGGCTCCCTTCAGGGCTTCGTATTCAGCGGCAAGAGCCGCCTTTGACATTTCGCAATATTTCATTTGAAATCTACTCCGTTTTTTCTAAATAATAACAACGAATAACATTATATCACAGTATTTTCAAAAAAGCAAGATGTATTTTGAAATTTTGCAAAAAATTATTTATTTTCTTCGTTTTTCCAAAATCTGCGGGCAATTTCTGCAAGAGAACTTGAATTTCCTGCAAATTTTATACCTTTCCACTCATTCGGGAACAAGGCTCGGTATTTAGGCTCGGCGTATCTGTCGTCGATAAGGACGGCTATGCCTCGGTCGGTCTCCGTCCTTATAACTCTGCCCACCGCCTGAAGCACCGAATTCATACCCGGATAGGTATATGCGTAGTCGTATCCGCTACCGTTCTTTTCCTCGTAATAGTCGCGGATTATATTGTTCTCGTCGGAGATACCCGGAAGACCGACGCCAACGACCACGACGCCGATAAGTCTTTTGCCAGGGAGGTCGATTCCCTCCGAGAACGAGCCGCCAAGCACGCAAAAGCCGACGCGAAGCCTTCCGTCGCCTTCAAAGGACGCAAGATAAGCCTCCTTTTGGGCGGGAGTCATATTTTTCTTTTGCAAAAGCGTCGTTACCTTCGGGTATTTGGCGTGAAATATCTTATGCGCCTGCTCCATATAACTATATGAAGGAAAGAAGACCATATAATTTCCCGCCTTTGCCGACACGGTTGCGGCTATGCAGGAGGATATCTTTTTATACGACGCTTCCCTGTCCTCGTATCTCGTGCTTATCTTATCAACCGCCGCGACGCAGAGATTTTCGCTCGGGAAGGGCGAGCGGAAGCTGACCGCCACGCTCCTTTTGCCACCGCCCAATATCTCGGCAAAATAATCGGCGGGGGTAAGTGTTGCCGAAAACAAGACCGACGCCTCCGCCCTTTCAAGCGCGAGAGAAAGCTGATGAGAGGGATCAAGGCAATAGAGCAGCAAGGACACGGCGTCGCCGTTGGTATTTATAAAGGTCAGATATCTTCCGTCAAATCTCTCGCATATCTTTTCAAGCTCGAAAAGTCTGAAGGAAAGCTCCTCAATAGATCCGTACGCCTGATGCTCCTGATTATACTTCAAAAAGGCGTCGCACTTATTGGAAAAGGCGAAGACCTCCTTTAAAAAATTCTCGGGAAGCTCACGCGAGACGTAATAGCCTACCCTGCCGCCGTTTGAGTCGTAATTCATATCGTCCTTGCAGAGCAAGGCAAGCTTATCGAAAGCCGAAAGCAGACTTTGCGCCGCCTCGGAAAGCCTTGAATCCTCTTCAAGAAGCGCAACAAGCGGCAAAATATCCTCTTTGGATATTCGAGAGGAGAACATATCTCTGGCGCGGTCGGGCAGGTTGTGCGCCTCGTCAATAAGGAAGACGTATTTTTCACCGTCGGCTTCTCTGTTTTCAAAATATCGCTTAAGATAGACGGTCGGTGAGAAAACGTAGTTGTAGTCACATACGATCGCGTCGCAAAGCTCGGAAAGATCGAGAGACAGCTCGTACGGGCAAAGCCCGCGCTTTTCGGCAAAGGATTTTATAAGATCGCTGTCGAAAATATCCCTTTGCGTTATTATCTCGGAAAGCGCCGCGCTTATCTTGTCGTAATACCCTGCGGCGTAGGGGCAAAGCGCGGGATTGCAATTCGAAGAAAGCCTGCCGCCGCGCAATTTTGCCGCGTGATTAGCGCACATATATTCGCGCGAGGAGAGGACGCAACCGTAAAGTCTCGCGCCGCCCTCGTTCAGCTTTTGGAGCGCCGACGTAGCCTCGCGGCGTATGCTTGCCTTCGAGGTCAGATAGAATATCTTATCGGCTATTCCCTCTCCCATTCGTCTTACCGACGGATAGAGAGTCGAGACCGTCTTTCCTATTCCCGTGGGAGCTTGGCAGAAGAGTCTGTTGCCCTGCTTTATATCGCGGTAGCACTCCTTTATCATCTCCTCCTGACTTTCTCTGAGACTTGAATAAGGGAATTTTGCTCTTGCCGCAGACGGCATTCTCTCGCGGTATTTTTCCCGCAAAAGCCTTGCCCTCCACAAAACGCAGGACAGAAGCCTCGTGTAGATATCGCGAAGCTCCCCGACGGTCGTATATTTTTCGATATATTCCACTTCTCCGTCGTCAACGTTATAATAGATAATTCTCGTATTTACTCCGTCAAGCTCCTTCGCCTTGCAGAAAAAATAAGCGTAGCAATAGAGCTGGGCGTAATGAAGCTCGTCTACGTCTTTTCTGTGAAACTGCTTCTCGCCCACGGTCTTTATCTCGTCCACGGTGTATCTTCCGTTATGACATATTATTCCGTCGGCTCTGCCCTTGACATAGAAATAGACCTCGTCGAGCTTGCTCGTATTATGAAGCTCGACCTCGCTGTGATAGAGCGCGCCGAAGGAGCTTTGTATTTTCTGATGAGCTCTTACTCCTTCAGCCGCTCTTTCACGGAGATTTGACGGTGAGCGGCGGCAATCGATATCACCGCGAAGCAGAGCCGTCTGACACAGCTCCCGCACGCTCATCTCGATCTGGTCTCTTTCGATATCGTATTTCACACGCTCACCTTCCTTTCCGTCGTGGTATTAAGTATTAATATATATAGTATATCAAAAATACCCCCGATTGTCAATCGGAGGCGTATGATTTCGTGATTTTATTTAATACGTTACAGGATAAGACTTGTATTTCAAATTTTGATTTGTTGAATTGTTTTTACTAACTTTTCTTGTCACCAGCGACAATGAAAACAGCCTG
>JAZSJO010000037.1:0-10672 GCA_045534365.1 Eubacteriales bacterium | reverse complement strand
TGTAAAAGCTGACGTGAAACACGGATGAGCTTATTGATTGTTTCCACCATATGAACGGGGATACGGATAGTTCTTGCCTGATCTGCGATAGCTCTGGTAATAGCCTGACGGATCCACCACGTCGCGTAGGTCGAGAACTTGTAGCCCTTGGTGTAGTCAAACTTCTCAACCGCCTTCATAAGACCAAGGTTACCTTCCTGAATAAGGTCGAGGAAGTACATTCCGCGTCCGAGATATTTCTTCGCTATGCTTACCACGAGACGGAGGTTGGACTCCACGAGTCTCGTCTTCGCGTCCTCGTCGCCGTTAAGCATTTTCTCGGCAAGCTCCTTTTCTCCGTCGGGATCAAGCAGAGAAATGCGACCTATCTCCTTAAGATACTGACGCACGGGGTCGTCGATGGAAAGTCCCTCCTGCTCAAGTATCTTTTCCATACTTGCGCCGTTCTCGAACTTGGATACCTCCTTCTGTATCTCCTCAAGCTCGGCAAGCTCGGCGTTTGAAAGGCTTCCGGGAAGAGCGACGCCGTTGTCCTCAAGATCCTCGTAAAGCTTATCGAGCTTATCCATATCGTAGTTCATTTCCTCAAGAGCCTGATCGAGATCCTCGTCGGACAAGCCCGACTTCTTACTCTTCTCTATAAGATCCTCGATCTTCTTGTTCTCCTTTTCGGCAGGAGTAGCCTCAAGCTCTATCTCCGTGTAAAGTTCCTCAGTCATTTTTTGATATCCTTTCGATTTTTGCTTATTGTTTATTTCCGCGCTTGCTCTCAAGCAGACGGCGTATCTCGTCGATACCGTCCTCGCTGCCCGAGGAAAGCTGTTTTTCGGTTTTCAAGGCGTCAACGCATTGCAAAAATACGGTTTTTCCGTTTTCTGTCAAGGCTCTGCGCTTTTGCTCAAGCCCCTGAAGCCTTCCCATCTCGTCGGGAGTAAAATGCTCGCCGAGAAGCGAAAAGTCGTACTGATTCTGCCTCTGAAGCGATATTACCGCATCAAAGACTCTTTTGTGGAACTCCGAGAAGAAGTCGTCTGAGCAAAGCGCCGTCTTTTCGGATATCACCATATCCCTGAACTCGTCGTAAAGGAGCAAAAGTCCTATGACCGCCTCCTCCGCCGCCTTTGCCTTCAGGTTTTTGATCCCCTCGGTGTTGATCTTATCACCGACGCCCATAGCTCCGAGTCTTGCCTCCCAGGAGACCTTAGTGTTGTAGCTCTTTATCTTTTTACGCCGCAATATCTCAACGTCGTTCTTCAAGCCCTCCACGGGCAGAGAAAGCCGTGTTGCGACGGCAGAGATATAAACGTCTCTCTCCACCTCCGACCATATCTCCGATATGTATTCGCACATCTCCTGTGACGCCTTGAGCTTATCGGACGAGAGCGCAAGATTATATTTCTGAAGGGTAGATTCAAGCTTGAACTCAAAGCCCGTCCGACTTGCGTCAAGCAGCTTTTTAAAATTATCCGCGCCGTATTTTTTGATGTACTCGTCGGGGTCCTTTGCGCCCTCCATACGAAGGATACGAACGTCAAGACCGACGTCGGAAAGCATCCTTACCGCCTTTCTCGTCGCCGCCTGTCCCGCTTCGTCGGTGTCGTAGCAGATGACGACCTGCTTCGTATGCTTCGCCATAAGCCTCGCCTGCTCCTGCGTCAGCGCGGTACCGAGCGTTGCCACCGCGTTTTCAAAGCCCGCGGCGTGAAGCGCGATAACGTCCATATATCCTTCGCAAAGTATCATCCTCTCGGAGCAATGATTCTTCGCGAAATTCAAGGCGAACAGATTTCGGCTTTTTTTAAAGCCGGGGGTATCGGACGAGTTGAGGTATTTCGGCTTCGAGTCGTCCATAACTCTGCCGCCAAAGGCGATAACGTCGCCCGACGTATTTATAATAGGAAAGATCACGCGGTTTCTGAAATAATCGTACGCTCTTCCCGTCTTCTGACTTTTTCCGCAAAGGAAACCTACTATAAGCTCCTCGTCGGTAAAGCCAAGCTTATGCATATGGTCGGTCAAGGCGCCGAAGCTCTCGGGCGCAAAGCCGAGACCGAAATGCTTTATGACCGCGGGAGAAAGTCCTCTCTTACCCGCAAGATACTCCATTCCGCTCCTGCCAAGCTCCCTGTCAAAAAGGCAGCTTCTGAAATACTTTGCCGCCGCAAGATTCATATCGAGTATCCGCCTCTTGCCGATACCTCCCGTCTCTCTGTCCTCGGTCGTTATTGTTATACCCGCTCTCTTGGCGAGAAATTCAACCGCCGCGGGATAATCAAGATTTTCCGATTTCATAGCGAAGGTGATAGCGTCACCGCCCGAGCCGCATCCGAAGCAATAGAAGGATTGCGTTGCGGGGAAGACGGTAAACGACGGCGTCTTCTCGTTATGATACGGACACAGACCGTTAAAGTTTGCGCCCGCGCGCTTGAGATTGACGTAAGAACCGATAAGCTCAACTATATCGTTTCTCGCGCGTATCTCCTCAATAAGCTCTCTTGGAAATCTCATCCTCTACCCCTCCAGACCTTCGGCACAAAGAGCTCGTTGTAGGTTTCGATAGCGTATCTGTCGGTCATTCCCGAGACGAAGTCGCAAACGCAACGCTCAACGCCTTCTTCATCTATGTGCTGATAGTAAAGAGAAGGCATTTTATCGGGATTTTTAACGTAATACTCGAAAAGCTTCATGAGAAGCTCCTGAGCCTTCGCGTCCTCGCTCTTTGCCACGGGATTGAGATAAACGTGCTCAAAGAGAAAATCCCGCAAAGCGTTCGTCGCCTTCCCTACCTCGTCGCTCATTTTGATAAAGGGCTTATCAAAGCTGGTATCGATTATCGAATTTACCATATTATTTATTCTGACGCTGTGACCGCTTCCCAGCACCTCTACTATCTCCCCGGGTATCTCCTCGGGATCAAGAAGTCCTGCGCGGCAGGCGTCGTCGATATCGTGATTTATGTAGGCTATCCTGTCGGCGAATTTTACGATAACGCCCTCAAGAGTCGACGCCATACAGCTTCCCGTATGATTGACTATACCGCCCCTTACCTCCCAAGTAAGATTAAGTCCCTCGCCGCCGTTTTCGAGCTTTTCAACAACGCGCAAGCTCTGCTTATAGTGTGTGAAATCGGGAGAATAGCAATTTTGTATCGCCGCCTCTCCCGCATGACCGAAGGGGGTGTGGCCCAGATCGTGTCCCAGTGCCGCAGCCTCGGTAAGATCCTCGTTGAGGCAAAGACCGCGGGCGATTATCCTCGCTATCTGCGTCACCTCGAGAGTATGCGTAAGTCTCGTTCTGTAATGGTCTCCCGCGGGAGCGAGAAAGACCTGCGTTTTATTCATAAGTCTGCGGAAGGACTGGGAGTGGATTATCTTATCCCTGTCTCTCTGGAACTCGGTGCGTATCTTGCAAGTGACGTACGGATGCTCTCTTCCTCGGGTATTCGAGGTCAGAAACGCGTATCCGGACAAAGTACCCTTCTCTCTTTCAAGAAAAACGTCGCAAATATTTTTTTCAAAATTATTCTGCATAATATACCGTCCCTTCCCAAGCCCACGCGACGAATTTGCCGCAAAAAGCCCTCAATTTTTTAGCCTGTAATATTAATATACGACTTTTTTTCAAAAATCTCTTCTTTTTTTCAAAAAAACTTTAAAAATTCTCAAAAAATCGGTTTTTTTGACCTCAATTTCCGATTATTTGTATATTTTTCACTCCAAGTCCCTTCACGTCGTCGTACAAGGACGAATTTTCCTTTGAAAGAACTATTCTCATTCTGTAAGCTTCAATATAATATTGGTTTTTAGTCAGAAGCTCCTCAAGAGCCGAGTTTTCCTCTCCCTCGGCAACTATCCCCGCCCCTTCGTCGAGCGAGCGGAGGTCAAGGGCGATATAATCGCAAACGCTTCTGATCCTCGCCGCAAGATACTCTCCGTCATCCTGAAGCATGATCGCGCTCTCGGGCATCAGCACTCCAAGAGTTGCTCCTTCGGCGGCGTACGACATTCTGCTGACGTACGCTTCGATCTCGTCGACGCTCGTCTGGGCAACGGCAAGTCCTACGAGCAAAATATCGTGAACTCCGCTCCTCGCCGCTTCGTTTACAAGGGCTATCTCGTAATCCTTATAAAGCTCGCGCAGATATTTGTCGGATTCGTTAAAGGAGCTTACGTGGAAATACGCGCAAACGCGTCCCCCACTATTATGTATATATTCAACGTATTCCTCAAGCGGCTTTTTGCTCTCGTCAGGGGCAGAGCCCATGAGCGACGCTACCGCGGAGGAATAGGACAGCTTACCGTCACTTGAGCGCAGGCAGACCGAAAGGTCGGTTATACCCGAGCCGATATACCCCTTCACGTCCGCGCCAAACTCATATGCGTACGCGTCAACGCTCTTTACGAGCTTGTCTCCCGAATAATGATCCTCGCCCGCTATCTCAAAGGGCGTTTTTCTGTCGTTATATTCGTCTGCCTTATCGCCAAGCAATATTCCGATAACCACCGAGATGACGACGCAAAGCAGAATGAACGCAACGATAGCCACGGCTATAGTCGCGGCGCGCGAGCGTCTCTCGGTCAAAACCGTACGTCTTGAATATTTGCTGTATCTTCCGCCTTTTGCCATACCCTTCTCCAAGATCTGAATTTATTTCAACTCCGAAAGCTTTATCTCTTCGTAATATTCGTTGGGCGCAAAGGAAAGCTCTGCTTTTTTCGCGTCGAGATATCCTTTGAGCACGCCGTATTGATAATTGTTGAGCAGAGTCGTTCTGTTCGCCGTAACGTGAGCCTCGTCCACGGGAAGACGCATAATGACGTAGTATCCGTCCTCGGTCTCCACCACTCCGCTGACACCGTATTCCTCCAGATCAAAGGACGCGCTCTCGTACGCCTCGCCCATCTGACCGTGCGTAAAATAAAATCCGTTTCCCGTTGTCGAAAAGCCGTCAACGAAGGGCGCTTTTCCTATAATAGTCGCCATAGCGGAATATCTTTCTTCATCATCCGAAACGGACGAAAGCGTATCCACCGCCCTCTCTGCATCCGTCATGGACGTCGAGGTATCTACCACGTCCGATCTTTTGGGGTAAAAGGCGTGGATCGTTCTCACGAAATCACCTCCGCTTACGACGTGATTGATAAACTCCTCAATATTGTCGGTGTCGTACGCGATGCCCGTCTTAGTCTCGGAAAGATAGTCGAGAAGCGCGTCTTCAAGGAACGAGACCTTATAAAGCTTTCTTAAAACGCTGTCGGTAATAGCACTCTCCTCAAGCCATTTCTTGTATTCCCGCTTGTCCCCGTCAAACTTTCCGTCTATAAGCTCCTCCACCTTCTCCTGAACGAAATCGTCGGCTTCATAGGAATCGGTATCTATCTCAAAGCCGTCACAGAGCGAATAGATAGCGTAAACGTCGTAAAGGTCTTCTATAACGAGCCTTTCAAGCTCTTTTTCATACTCGGCCTTAGCGGCGGCGTCAAGCGAAGCGTACTCTCCTCGCTTCCCGTCAAGCTCAAGCATTCTTTCGGAGGCAAAATATCTCAATTCCTCGTATCTTACTTCAAAATCGCCTATCTCGCCAACAACCCTCGCGTCCTCCTCGCTGCTCTTTATCGGGCGGACGGGGCCTAATTGAAGGATCGCGGCAATAATCGCAACGACGACGAAGGAAAGCGCGGCAACGCCCAAGATCGACGCGGCGACTATCTTCCTTTTATTCCACTTTTTTTCTTTTTTGGCGTTTTTTCCATTTTTTAAAACGATATTTTTTTTATTATCCGACATTCTTTTCTCCAAGCAAAATTCATTTTTGGGCAAACTTTGCGATAATAACCCATTATAATCTGTTATTATACTACATAAATGTGAATTCGTTGTGAATTGAGGCTTTTTGATGTTCAAATTTTGATTTGTCGAATTGTTTTTACTAACTTTTCTTGTCACCAGCGACAATGAAAACAGCCTGCGCTACGCTTCGGCACGCAAATGCTTGCATTGCGTGTCGCTTGCGACTGGTTTCATTGCCGACGAGGGCAAGAAATGAACAAGAAAAGAATTAGATAAACTGCAATTTATCACCCCGCAGAAAAATTTTCAAAAACCTCTTTGCAAAATCAAAAATATATGTTATACTGTAAACAGTAACGAAAAATGGAGGTACGTTTATGAATTCCGAATATTCCATTCCGCTTTCAAAGATCGAAAAGGAATTTAATCTTGAAAAGGTCTACGCCCCCGACAATTACGAGGATATACAGGTCAACACGCCCGAGGTCAACCGTCCCGGTCTCGCTCTTGCGGGATTTTACGAGATATTTGACCAGAAGCGCTTAAGCGTCATAGGAAACGCGGAGCACAGATATCTGCAACGTTTTTCCGACGAGGAAAGAAAAAAGAAGATCGTGGACTACGTCTCCGCTCATCCCGTGGCTATCATCTTCACCTCCTCTCTTCCCATATTCGACGAGCTTCTCGAGCAGGCGGCTGTCTGCGGAGTCCCCGTGTTCAGATCAAAGGAGAAGACGAGCCCCTTGATGGCGTCTCTTATCAGCTCGCTGAACACGCACCTCGCACCCCGTATCACCCGTCACGGCGTTCTCGTAGAGGTCTACGGCGAAGGTCTTTTGCTTATCGGCGACAGCGGAGTCGGTAAGAGCGAGACGGCTATTGAGCTTGTCAAGAGAGGTCACCGCCTTATCGCGGACGACGCGGTCGAGATCAAGCGTGTTTCCGCTAAAACTCTCGTCGGCTCGGCTCCCGAGATAATCAGACATTACGTCGAGCTTCGCGGCATAGGTCTCGTAGACGTCCGCCGCATTTTCGGTATGGGCGCGGTCAAGGAGACCGAGAAGATAGACCTCGTGGTCAACCTCGAGCTTTGGGTACAGGGTAAGATGTACGACAGACTCGGTCTTGACGAGGAAAAGATCGAGATACTCGGTAACGAGATCCCGTCGATAACGATCCCCGTAAAGCCGGGTCGTAACCTTGCCATTATTCTTGAGATAGCGGCGATGAATAACCGCCAAAAGAAGATGGGCTACAACACAGCAGAGGAATTCAACAAGAGACTGATGGAGCAGATGGGGCTCGGTGGTATATGATCCTGCTGACCTGCGCAAGGCTTCCCCACAATGTCGATAAATCGACCCTGCTTTCGGTCGTGTCGATGCTTTTTCCCCACGGGGATAATTCCGAATATCTGAAAAATATCGCTTGTCGAAGCAACGACGCCTCGGCAAGCGAAAGCTTGTTTGCCCTGAGCCTCGTGTACGAGCTTTTGACGCTTCTTCCCCGCCGTATAGACGCAGGTCTTTTGCGTTTTGCGAAAAGCGAGGACGGCAAGCCTTATTTTAAAGACTCTGCCTTGAGCTTCAATATATCCCATTCTCACGGATACGTGGCTTGCGCCGTCTCCGACGAGGGCGAGGTGGGCATCGATATCGAGGCTTCGACCACCGATCCCGAAAAAGCGCAAAGGATCGCGGAAAGATATTTCAATGACGACGAAAAGGAGCTTGTGCGACGCTCTCCCGAAAGCTTTGCAAAAATATGGTGCGAAAAGGAAGCGAAAGCAAAATTTTTCGGCTCGGGACTTGGAATCTTCTTGAAAAATGAAAAAAATAGCGATTTTGAGTTTGAATTTATCAAAAAAAACGCAAAAATCTCAACTCACGTCTTTTATTGTGAAAAAATCCCGATTTGCCTTTGCACAAAAGACAAATTCGGCACTATATCATTCGTTTGAAACGCCGGAAATCGATAGGTTTTTGAAAAAAACAAAAAATTTTAAAACTTTTTTTCAAAAACCTATTGCATTTTTCAAAAAAGTGTGATATAATATGCAAGTCGTCAAGATGCGGCCCATTGGTCAAGCGGTTAAGACGCTAGCCTCTCACGCTGGAAACTCGGGTTCGATTCCCGGATGGGTCACCAAAAAAGAAAGAGTAGCACATCGTGCTACTCTTTCTTTTTTGCGCACTTGTCTGAGGAATCGAATCCTTCACCAAACGGCAACGCCGTTTGTGTAAAGGTCCTGATTCCCATTTTCTCCAAGGACTCGATGTCCTTGGAGAAAATCTTTAACCCGCTACCAGTCTCTTGCAGCTTGGTATTGACGTGCGATGGTTGAACAAACGCAAAAATATACGTTGTCGCACGTCGGAGTTCAGATTCTTACCTTCGGTTTCGCCTCACTCACCAAGTTTTGTTTCGCAAAACTTCGCCGATCCGATCTCGATGGTCGGTTTTTTATCTTTGCAACATTTTATATATCTTTGCTTCTTTTTTGTTATGTCCCCGATTTTATACCCATCTCAAATTTTGTACAAAAAGTACACTATCTTATGCTTTGTATAAATAATATGTAAAAAAGTATCAAATCAAAACAAAAAAAGTCAAAACCAAAACAAAAAAAAGTCAAAACGTTATTGACTTTTATATTTTCAAGTGATATAATTATTATGATTTAGTTTTTCAAATTTTTTTTACCGAAAGGACAGAAAACAATGGCAACACCAATTATTATGCCACGTCAGGGACAGAGCGTTGAGTCCTGTATAATCACCGCGTGGAACAAAAAGGTCGGCGACGCCGTAGAAAAGGGCGAGATCCTCTTCTCCTACGAAACCGACAAATCCTCCTTTGACGAGCCCGCTCCCGAGAGCGGAAAGCTCCTTGCCGTTTTCAGAGAAGAGGGCGACGACGTTCCCTGTCTCGAGACCGTTTGCGTTATCGGAGCTGACGGAGAGGATTTCTCCGCGCTTATCCCCGCAGGCGAAAGCGCTCCCGCAGAGGAAGTAAAGGAAGAGGCCGCTCCCGCGGCTGTTGAAGCAAAGGCAGAGACTGCTACCGAGGCTGTTGCAACGGCAACCGTCGCTACCGGCGCTATCTCCCCCAGAGCAAGAATTTTGGCAGAAAAAACAGGAGCTGATCTTCTCAAGGCTGCTCCCACAGGTCCTAACGGACGCATTATAGAGCGCGACGTTCAGAGCCTCGTTGACAGAGGTCTTACCGTATCGGGCGCGGCAAAGGCAGAATATGCAAGCGCGGTTGAAGGAAGCGGAATCAACGGAAAGGTTATGCTCGGCGATCTTAACGCTCCCGCGGCTCCCGTTGCGGCTGCTACCGTAGCGTCTCCCGTTGCAGAATACGAGGACGTTAAGCTTCCCAACATCAGAAAGATCATCGCAAAGCAGATGTGCGCGTCGCTTAACGGCATGGCGCAGCTCACCTTTAATTCCTCCTTCGACGCTACCAAGATGCTCGAGCTTCGCAAGTCGCTCAAGGCAGGAGCTGAGAAGATGGGTCTTGCGAACATCACTCTCAACGACATCATTCTTTACGCGGTTTCAAGAATACTTCTCGATATGAAGGGCTTTAACGCTCACTGTCTCGACGATACGATGAGATATTTCAACACCGTAAACCTCGGTATCGCCGTTGACACCGAAAGAGGTCTTATGGTACCCACCGTATTCCACGCCGAAAAGCTCTCTCTCAACGAGATAGCAAAGCAGAGCAAGGCGGTCATCACCGCGGCTCAGAGCGGCAGCATCAATCCCGACCTGCTCACAGGCGCGACCTTTACGGTCTCCAACCTCGGCTCTCTCGGAATCGAGTCCTTTACTCCCATCATCAATCCTCCCCAGACCGCGATCCTCGGAGTTGACTGCGTACAAAAGCGCATCAAGGAGGTTGACGGAGAGGACGTTATCTATCCCGCAATGGGACTCTCCCTTACGGTAGACCACAGAGTTCTCGACGGAGCAGACGCGGCGAGATTCCTTCAGAAGCTCGGTTACGCTCTTGAGAACATCGATCTTCTTATGGCTAAATAAGGAGGCTTACATATGTACGATCTTATAATTTTAGGCGGCGGCCCCGCAGGCTATAACGCGGCTGAAAGAGCGGGACACGCAGGTCTCAAAACTCTGGTGATCGAGGAAAGAGCGCTCGGCGGCGTTTGTCTCAACGAGGGCTGTATCCCCACCAAAACTCTTCTCTACTCCGCAAAGATCTACGATTACGCCAAGCACGGCAAGGACTACGGAGTGACCTTCGGCTCTGCCGAGATCGACCACGCTTTCGTAGTAAACCGCAAGAACGGCGTCGTCAAGCAGCTCGTCTCGGGCGTTGGCGCGAAGATGAAAAAATGCGGCGTTGAGGTAGTAAAGGCTACCGCCGTTATCAAGGAAAGAAATAGCGAGGGCTTCATTGTCACCGCTGACGGCAAGGAATACGTTGGTAAGCAACTGCTTATCGCAACGGGCTCTTCCCCCGCGCTTCCTCCCATCGACGGACTTGCAGATTCTCTCAAGGAGGGATTCGCTCTCACCAACCGCGAGGTTCTCGACCTCCCCGCTATCCCCAAGACGATAGTCGTCGTTGGCGGCGGTGTTATCGGTCTTGAAATGGCTTCCTATTTCAATTCCGTAGGAAGCAAGGTCTACGTCGTAGAGATGCTCGACCACATCGCAGGCGCGGTCGACAGAGAGATATCCAAGCTTCTCCAGAAGGATTACGCATCCCGCGGAGTTGAGTTCATTCTCGGCGCGAAGGTCACTTCCATAAAGAACAAGACTGCGTCCTACGAAACGGCGGGTGAGGTAGTCGAGATCCCCGCTGATTACGCGTTGGTTTCGAAGCGGCGTTGCTCAATCACTCAGGG
>JAZSJO010000146.1:0-10159 GCA_045534365.1 Eubacteriales bacterium | reverse complement strand
CTTGACTATTGGGACAAGCTCGATATCACGTTTTACGACGGTCTTGACGATTTTTTTGCCAAGCACTCCGACGTGAAAGTCTATTATTTCTCAACGAAGGCACAACACAAATATTCCGACATAAGCTATCCCGAAGACGCTTGGATAATGTTTGGCAAGGAGACGAAGGGACTTCCCGAGGAGCTTCTTTACGCAAACCCCGAAACCTGCGTGAGAATTCCGATGCGAGATCATCTGCGCTCACTCAATCTTTCGAATTCTGTGGCTATAGCGGTCTACGAGATATTGAGACAGAGGGATTTTGAAGGTATGCAGGAAACGGGCGAGCTCACTAAATTCACTTGGTAGATAAAGGTTTTTGTATGAATGAAATGAAAAAAGTGACCGTCGCTATGAGCGGCGGCATCTATAGCGCGGTAGCGGCTCTTCTCGTCAAGGAGATGGGATACGACGCGTCGGGCGCGACGATGAGAGTTTGTCAAAGGCTTCTTCCCGACGGACAAGACGGCGTCGACGTTGACATCAACGACGCGCGTGAGATATGTCTTCGTTTGGGGATAGCTCACGAGATATACGACTTCAGAGAAGAATTTCGCGATGCGGTCATAAAGAATTTTATAGATACTTATATTCGGGGCGGTACACCAAATCCCTGCGTGGTCTGCAACAAGCTTTTGAAATTCGGCATTTTACTTGACAAGGCTATAGAGAACGGAGCAGACCTTATAGCGACGGGACATTATGCGAGAATAGAGAAAAATGAAGTTGGACGTTATCTTCTGAAAGCCGCCTTAGACACGAAAAAAGACCAGACCTATATGCTCTGGTCGCTCTCACAGTATCAGTTGTCACACACGCTCCTCCCTCTTGGCGATCTCACAAAGTCCGAGATACGAGAGATAGGCGAGCAGCGCGGATTTATCAACGCGCACAAGAGCGACAGTCAGGACATCTGCTTTATTCCCGACGGCGACTACGCAGGTTATATTGAGAAATCACTTGGCGCGAAATACCCCTCGGGTGACTATATAGACGAGGACGGCAATATTCTCGGCAGACACAAGGGTATGATACATTACACGATAGGTCAGCGCAAGGGGCTGGGAATCTCTATGGGACGACATATCTTCGTGACAGATAAGAATCCCGAGAGCAACACCGTTACACTTGCCGACGAAGACAAGCTTTTCAAGAATACGGTCAAGCTCAGAGATATCAATCTTATTCCATTTGACACGCTCAACGGCAGAATGCGAGTTGAGGCAAAGATTCGTTACAGTCAGAGGACGGCGGCAGCTTACGCCGAGCAGACGGGAGACGGTGAAATAATGCTTGAATTCGACGAGCCGCAACGAGCGCCCGCAAAGGGACAGTCTGCCGTTATATACGACGGCGAATACGTTATCGGCGGCGGAATAATTCAATAAATTCAAGCGCGGCTACGTGAAAAGGTAACCGCGCTTATCTTTTTATTTCATATAAAATTCCAAAACTCCTCCCGCGAGCTCTACGCGCTCCTCCATATTGGGATGGATACGTAAGGAATTAGTGAATTTATCGCCCTCGTAATAGGGTGAGTTATCGGACAAAATACCGTCGGAGGCATAAGCCTTGCGCCAATTTTCGGCAAGAAACAAAAGTCTTTTACGAAGCTTTTTGTTCTTCGTAAGCTTTGTGAATGATGTACATACGAAAAGCAGCTGACAAGATGCGTATCGCCAGGCTTGGTTATACTGTCACAGGAGATATGCTTCACAAATATGAAGCAATCAATCTTTATAGAAAACGTGAAGACTCCTGATCTCGTTATCCGTTATTTTGTCGTTTATCGAATATGCGTGAGATTCGAGATATTCACATCCTGCATCCGTAATTCCCTGCGCTCTGAATTCATTGATCATCTCCGCGCAGAATTTCTCAATACCAAGCTCTATCTTTAAGCTCTCGTCTGGCGGAAGAAGCAAAAGCTCCTCAAGGGAGAGTTGCAGGTGAGAGAGCCTTGTCAGGTCCCTCATAGCCCTGAATATCCATTTGTAATAGGGCGCGTGTCTCTTCTCAAGTAGAAAAACAAGCTCGGCGGCGTTTCTTACGAATTCGTCAAGAGCGATCCGCGCGGCGGCGTATTCTCCGTGAGCGATACATCTTTTATAATTATACTGACCCGATTGTGCCATATGAAGAGTGCAGGAGGCTATTTTTTTTAGCCTCACGTCCTCGGGCATTCCATGCATTATTCGCTCTCTTATCTCGGTAAAAATGCCGAGCGGATCGCAAAACACCTCTCCGTTTGTCGCCTCGGCAAAATAATGAGAAGGAGTAAAGAGCCAATCCTGCCAACACTCGGGTGCACCGCCACTTCCCGTATATTTGGAATAGAATTCAGATATCGTATGTACACCGAATTCATTTCCGCCCATAAGGCTTTTTTGAGCCGTTTTTAAGCCCATAAATTCCTTTGGAAGCTTGGAATAGGCTCTGAAAAGCTTGAACCCGAAAAGACGCTCGTCCTCGTCTGTAAGCCAAAGACAAAACGCGGGCGCAAAGTCGTGGTCTCGGGATATCTCGTCGTCAAAGCCGAAGCATTCCGAGCCGTGACCAACCATTCCTACGGCTATTCTGTCCAAGTACTCTCCAAATTCGTTTTCAAGCATAGGTCTTCCGTGTTCCTCGAAAAAGGCTCTTGATATTTCAATTCCCTGCATATATGCTCTCCGTAAGCTTTTTCAATTCAGCCAATCGCTCAAAATATCCGAAATACTCAAACGAGGGATAGCATTTTGAGCAAATAAAGGCGAAATTGCCGTCGTGCGTATTCTTGTCGGAAGAAAGACTTTCCCATGCCTTGTCCATAAGGGTGTATATGCGCTCGTCGAGTGGATCCTGATCGTGATAAAGATGCGCAATATTGATCAACGTCACCGCGATCTCGCCAAGATAACCGTCCCGACCCTCCAATATCTCTAACGCAGTATAGCACGCCGCCTCGGCGTTTTTCAAGTCACCTATATCCTTATAAGCCGATGAAATATTATTGTAGAAAGCCGCAAGCTTATAGTCGTTTGGCTCAAGCTTACTTACGTATATCTCTCTTGCCAATTCGTAATACGGCATAGCCTCACGAGCCATTCCAAACGCCTTCATGGTAGTCGCTCCGTTGAGATATACGGTACCTGCGGTAACCGTATCCGATACGTCATTCTTATTTATAAGCGAAAAAGCCTCGTTTACCGCGGCGATTCCCTTTTCTTTTTCTCCCGTTCGACGAAAATAACCTATCTCCTCGTTGAGTATCTCTAAAAGTCCGCGGTCGTCCTTCAGGATACGCGCCTCGTTTTCCCAATACTCAAGCAATCTGCCGACCGCAGAAAGATTGTTGCGCGAAAAAAGCTCGTCAAGCTTCTCGATAACTCTTGCCACGGGAACCTTTGCGTAGGATTCCTTGGAACAGGTCTTACAATTCAAATTTTCGTTCAAATTCATCTATCCTCACGTTCGTCATATCTGCGTATCGGTAACGGCCTGCGCCACTCTTACTTCCTTGATAAATTCCGCGACCTTTACGTGCTCCGGGTGAACTCGATAGGCTTCGAGGGCTTCAAGCGAGTCGAATTCTGTTATATATATCATATCAAATGAGCGCTCGGAACGAAGGATATCGCGTTCAACGCTCATATACTTTATTTCGGGAATTACGTTCTTTAAGCACGCAAAACGTGCTTCAACCTCAGCCATTATCTGCTCCTTTCTCATTCTGTTAAAGCTATCGGTAAATTTCCACATTATCACGTGTCTTATCATAACAAGTTCCTCCTTTGGATCATTTAATAAATTATAGCATATACCGTTTATAATTGTCAATATTTTATATTAACATTTTATAGCACGATTTTAACGTAAGCCCTTGACAAAAGCAAAAAAAAATAGTACAATAAGTAATCAGTACAGAGATTTTTGGCGTATCGAGACCGATCGTTGTTGGCTATCGGTTTTGATGTGTCTTTTTTGTTTTTGGGAGGTGGTTATTTGCTTAATGAGTTTTACGAGAGAATAGGTGAGGCCTCGCCTACCGCGGTAGTTATTATAGCGGTATCTATAATGCTCTTCGGCGGATTTGCCATGACTAGGATCACGAAGCTTATGAAGCTTCCAAACGTAACCGCTTATATCGTTTCGGGAATCCTGCTCGGGCCCTTCTGCCTCAACCTCGTTCCCGAAACGGTAATTGCAGGAACAGATTTTCTATCTGATATAGCGCTTGCTTTTATTGCGTTCAGCGTTGGTGAATTCTTCAAGCTCTCCGCTCTCAAAAAAAACGGAGTCAAGACCGTGGTCATCACACTATTTGAGGCTCTGCTCGCGGCGGCACTTGTATTTATTCTTACTTTCTTCATTTTAAGACTCGATATTGTCTTCTCTGTTGTTCTGTCGGCATTGGCGTCTGCTACCGCCCCTACTTCTACGGCAATGACGATACGCCAGACGAAAGCAAAGGGCGATTTCGTAGATACTCTGCTTCAGGTGATTGCACTTGACGACGTTTTGAGCCTTATCGCCTTCAGTATAGCGCTTTCGGTTGCAGGCGCGTTTCTGTCGGGCAACAGCTCGATCTCGGCAGGAACAGTCCTGATGCCTATCGTTACCAATATCGGTGTTATGATACTTGGAGGCTTATTCGGTTGGTTTTTAAAGCTTCTTATGCCGAAAAAGCGTTCTACCGATAACAGATTGATAATCCTTATCAGTATGCTTTTCGTTTTCTGCGGAGTGTGCGCTCTGCTCGATATATCTCCCCTGCTTGGCTGTATAGCGATGGGAATGATATATATCAACGTATCGGGCGACGACAAGCTATATAAGCAGTTGAATTATTTCAGCCCTCCCGTGATGCTTCTCTTTTTCGTCCGCTCGGGACTTAATCTTAAAATAGATTCGCTTTTCTCGCCTACGGGAAACAAAGGGGCTGTTCCGATAATACTCATAGCAATCCTCTATTTCGTCGTGAGAATGATTGGTAAATACGGCGGAGCATATCTCGGTTGTCTCACGGTCGGCAAGAGCGCGGGCGTGCGAAACTATATAGGTCTTGCGCTCATTCCTCAAGCGGGAGTTGCTATCGGTCTTGCGGCAATGGCGGCAAGAACGCTTGGAGGGGAGGTCGGAGAAAATCTGCAAACCATAATACTTTCATCAAGTATTCTTTACGAGCTTATAGGCCCTGCCTGCGCCAAGCTTTCACTCTATCTTTCGGGATCGTTCTCCGATAAGATCGAGGACTTGGCCCCCGTTGAGGTCGTTGATGCCGACGGTAAGCCAAAGAGTGAGGTGCAGATACTCATTGAGCGCATCAATAAAATACGCGAGGAGCTGCCAGAGCCCGAAAAACACGAGATGTCCCCCGAAGAACAGGCGTTTATGGAAGCCGCCGAGGAGCAATACGAAGCGCTCTCCGAGCTGCAAAAACGCCGCTTCAGAAACCGCAGATAATGTTTGTTTTTATTAAGAAAGGAATATAATTATGTCCGATATATTTAACTCAATTGATCCCATAAGCCGCTTCCTTGGCGAATGGGCGTCAAGGGTCGATCTTTGGTCGATCATACTCCGAACTGCTATGTCGATACTCTTCTCCGCAATTATCGGTTGGGAGCGCTCGACGAAGCGTCACGCCGCAGGATTGCGCACATTTATGCTCGTTTCCTTAGCGTCAACTATGGCTATGCTGCTCGACATCTTTATGATTTCTAAGTATTCTATCGGGTTTCCGATACTTTCGGCAGGAGTTATCATAGGAATAGCGACTATCAGCACGAACTCGATCCTTTTCAGCTCCAAAAATCAGATCAAGGGACTTACCACCGCCGTGGGTCTCTGGTCGGTTTGCGTCATAGGTCTTCTTATCGGCGCAGGCTTTTACACCGTTTCGGTCATAGGATTCGTAGCAATGATGCTCTGTCTTTCCATGTTCCCGCGTATGGAGCGTTACTTCAAAAACAAGTCCAATCATTTCGAAGTGCATCTTGAGCTGAAGAGCAAGGAAAATCTTCAAAACTTCGTCACTACTATAAGAAAGCTTGGTCTGCGAATAGACGATATCGAGGTAAATCCCGCATACATCAATTCTGGTCTCAGCGTTTATTCGGTTGCCCTTACCATTCAAAGCAAGGAACTGAAAAAATACAAATCTCACAGCGAGATAATCGATGCGCTGCGCTTTATAGAATATATTCATCACATTGAAGAGATGACCTGACGTATCTATCCGCCTCTATTCGGGGCGGATATTTATTTACAATTTTTTTGTTAATTTCTGATGACAAGAAGTGAAAGTTATGTTATAATTTATTTAATAACTTTTCAGCGAGGGATCTATGGATACTGTAATTTTGATAATCTGCATAATAATGCTTTTTATTTCTATAGGCTCACTTTTAGCCGTCTTTGCTATGCTTGCAAGAATAAACAAGCTCTCGGACAGCAAAGAGACCGAAAAGAAGCTTGACGAAATGAAGGAAAGCATCTATAACGAGTTCTCCCGCAACCGTACCGAGCAGAGCCAGATGGGACAGGCTCAGCGCGAGGAGGTTTCGAAACAGATCGCAGAGGTAAATAAGCGCCTTGAAGCGTTAACGGAGACCAACCGCGAACAACTGCTCCGTATCTATCGTGAAATGGCGGCGGGCATCAACACCGTCCGTGAAAAGAACGCCGAGATGACCGAAAAACAAAATCAAAAGATCGAGGATTCTCTTTCAAAGATCCGCGAGAGCAACGAAAAGAAGCTTGAGGAGATGCGCGCGGTCGTAGATGAAAAGCTTACCTCTACGCTCACACAACGACTTGACAGTTCCTTTAAGACGGTTTCGGGTCAGCTTGAAAATCTATATAAGGCTTTGGGCGAAATGAAAGAGATGTCTGGAGGAATTACCGAGCACGTCTCTACCCTCAACCGAGTTCTGACTAACGTCAAGGCGAGAGGTACGTGGGCAGAGGTACAGCTCAAGAATATCCTTGACCAGACGATACCGAATATGTACGTCGAGAATTACGCGCCTAATGACGCGAGCAAGGAAAGAGTTGAATTTGCAATCAAGATACCATCGGGAGAGAATTACTCCGAGACGGTATATCTGCCTCTTGACTCCAAGTTCCCCATGGAGGACTATATTCGTCTTTGCGACGCCAACGACAGAGGAGACGGTGACGGCGCGCTCTCAGCGAGAAAGGCTCTTGAAGAGCGAGTCGTGCGCGAGGCAAGAAGTATCAGAAAGTATATCAACGTTCCCGACACCACACCCTTTGCTATTATGTATCTTGCGAGTGAGGGACTTTACGCCGAGATCGCATCCTCTCCCAACGCCATCCCGGAAAGATTGCAAAACGAATTCAACGTAATGGTGGCAGGTCCTTCAACTATCACGGCTCTGCTCAATTCCCTTTCTATGGGCTTCAGGATCGCGGCTATCAACGAAAAGGCTAATGAGGTCAGAAAGATACTTGCAGCAGTCAAGTCTCAATACGACACCTTCTCAGGCGTTCTCGCGAAGGCAAAAAAGAAGATAGACGAGGCAGGCAGATCACTCGACGAGGCTCAACACAGAAACAGCATTATACAGAAAAAGCTCAAGTCGATCGAGGAGGTCGGCAACTCGGAGAGCGACGAAATACTCGGCATCGATCAGCATACGTCCTCCGACGAGGAAAACGAATGATTTTAAACGGGCTAAAAACGGGCTAAAATAGCCCGTTTTTTATTGACAAAATCGATGAAATATATTATAATGTTATGAGTAAGTATTTTATTGCGAGGTATATATATGCTGCTTGCCGCTACCTGTCTTTTCGGACTTGAAAAACAACTCGGTGAGGAAATAGACGCTCTCGGACTTAAAAGAGTCGAGACTATTGACGGTCGCGTTCTCTTTGAGGGAGAAAAAAAGGATATTCCCCGTGTTAATATAAATTTAAGATGCGCAGAACGCGTTTTTATCGTGCTTGGACGGTTTCACGCTGAAAGCTTTACCGAGCTTTTTGACGGAACTAACGCTATCCGTTGGGAGGATTGGATAGGCAGACTTGATCAGTTCCCCGTTTCGGGGCATTCGATCAAAAGTAAGCTGACCTCGATTCCCGACTGTCAGAGTATCGTTAAAAAAGCGATAGTTGACAGACTTTCGGGCGCGTATGGAATAGCTTGGTTTGACGAAACGGGTGTT
Source organism: Eubacteriales bacterium (assembly GCA_045534365.1). Lineage (GTDB taxonomy): Bacteria > Bacillota > Clostridia > Oscillospirales > CAG-272 > SVTX01. The sequence goes on along the minus strand of JAZSJO010000146.1, from coordinate 1,946 downwards.
AAATACAAGGTCGAGTTCTTCATTCTCAAGGACGAGGCTATGCTGATGATAGATACCTCGGGTATCGCTCTTCACAAGCGAGGATACCGCCCGGACGCAGGTGCCGCGCCTCTGCGCGAGACTCTCGCGGCGGCTATAGCGCTTACTTCCCGTCCAAGCGAGGATATTCTCTTCTGGGATCCCTTTTGCGGCTCAGGTACTATCGCGATCGAGGCGGCTATGATAGCGAGAAGAATTGCTCCGGGACTCAAAAGAAGCTTCGCGGCAGAGGATTTCGCGAGAATTGATGCTAATATGTGGAAGTCTGCCCGTGAGGAAGCGGCTTCGTTTGAGATCAAGGACTCGAAATTCGAGGCGTGGGCATCGGATATCGACGAGGACATTCTTGACGTGACCTACGAAAACGCTTTGCGCGCGGGTGTTGAGGAAAACATCAATATTTTCTGCTCCGACGCGCGAAAAATCGAAAAACCCGATGGAAGACGCGGAACTATCGTGTGCAATCCTCCTTACGGTGAAAGAATGGGAGATATGCGTGAGGTCGAACAGCTTTATCGCGAGATAGGCAGACATTTCAAGAGCTTTGAGCCCTGGCATATCTATTTTATCACCTCCTGCGACTATTTTGAGAAGCTTTACGGAAGAAAAGCAGATAAAACCCGTAAGCTTTACAACGGAATGATCCCCTGCACCTTCTATCAGTTTTTCAAGCCCTTTGACGCTCAAAGACCAGCGCATCAAGAGAAAAAATTTGAAAGAAGAGACAATTTTTCAAAAAAAGATTTCAAAAACCATAATAAATAAACTGAAAGGTCAGATATATGCTCAATCTTTGCGACCCTAAAACCATTAAGCAAGTAATGGATATGTTCGGCTTAAAATTCAAAAAAGAATTCGGTCAGAACTTTTTGATTGACAATATGACAGTCGAGGATATTGCCGATGCCTGCAACGACGACAAGGATATAACCGTCGTCGAGATAGGCCCGGGAATCGGTTGTATGACGCGCGAGCTTTGCGAAAGATACTCGAGAGTTCTCGCCTTTGAGATAGATACGGAGCTTATTCCCGTATTGAAATACACCCTTGACGGCTATAAGAACGTGACCGTTATAAACGAAGACATTATGAAGGCAGATATCGCCGAGATCCTCGCCCCTTATTTTGAAATGGGCAAGGTTGCCGTATGCGCAAATCTTCCGTATTATATTACCACTCCTATACTTATGAAGCTGATCGAAAGTAAGCTCCCCTTTGACAGTATAACGGTAATGGTACAGCACGAGGTTGCCGAAAGACTTGCGGCGGGCGCGGGAAAGAAAAATTGCGGTGCTATTACCGCGGCTATCGATTATTACGGCGAGGCAAAGCTTTTATTTACCGTCAACGCCGACAGATTTATGCCTCCGCCGAAGGTAAACTCGAGCGTTGTAAGAATAGACTTATGGAAGGACAAGCCTATAAAGCCTTTAGATGAGGAGCTATTCTTCAGAACGGTAAAAGCGGCGTTCGAGCAGAGGCGAAAGACGCTTCCCAACTCCCTTTCCACGGGCTTTCCCGAGATCAGCAAGGAAAGGCTGACGGAGATCATCCTTGAGTGCGGTCACAGAGCCGATGTTAGAGGAGAAAAGCTTTCCGTCGCAGATTTCTGCGCTTTGTCCGATAAAATTTACGAAGAATTGAAAAATAATTAATTGATTATGATCAAAAAGAATTTTTACAGAATATTTTTATTTTTGACGCTTATTGCGTTGCTTCTCTGCGCGACCTCCTGTAGCATCTGCTTCCACGAATGGAGTGAGACCGCAATTTCTCCCACCTGCACGGAGGAAGGTATGACCGTTCGTGAATGTACCAAGTGTGGAAAAACGAAAGAGACAGATATAGTCGTTCCTCTTGGACACGATTACGTAAAAACTACATACTCGGTCACCTGCGACAGCGAG
>JAZSJO010000120.1:0-4304 GCA_045534365.1 Eubacteriales bacterium | reverse complement strand
AAATTTCACTTGTTGTATTTAATAAACGCCTTTTTGGGTAGGGTGTTTCTTAAGAGGGGAGGATGTCGGAGCAGATTGGATAGCGTAGTCTTCCAATCGCGGAGACTTCTTCTCCTCTTAAGCGGCGTTCTTTTGGTTCGTTTTCTGCCGACGGGGGCAGAAAATGAACATAAAAAGAAACTTATAAACTGCAATTTGTCACTTGCAAAAAATTTTCAAAAACCTCTTGACAAGCGGAGCGTTATATGATATCATACAGATGTGACAGTTAATACAGATAATACAGATTGACAAGGAAAGGAGGAGCGATATGCAGTTCAAATTTTCGGGTAAACAGGACGTTTATCTTGAAATTGCCGAGAAATACAAGGAATATATCAAGCTTGGCATATTCAAGAACGGAGAAAAGCTTCCTTCGGTGAGAGAAGCGGCGGGGGAGCTGGGGGTCAATCCCAATACTATCGCCCGCGCCTACGATAAGCTTGAGGAAGAGGGCTATGTCCGCGCGTTGCCTAAAAAGGGAGCTTTTGTGACCTACGGAGAAGACGCCGACGTGACCGAGCCCGACAAAATCTCGGTCATATACGCCCTTAAGGATATGGGCGTCAGCAAGAAAACTTTGCAAAAATGGATAGAGGAGGTGTATCTGAATGATTGAAATTAAAAATCTTACTCATTCGTTAGGAGATAAAAAGATACTTGACGGCGTAGACCTTACGCTGAACGACGGAAGCGTAATGGGGCTCGTGGGAATAAACGGCGCAGGAAAAACCACGCTTTTGCGTCTTATTTCGGGAGTATATAATGCTGACGGAGGAGAGATATTTATCGACGGAGTGCCGATCTCCGATGAAATTTCCCGTAAGGCTCTGTTTTTCCTTCCTGACGATCCCTATTATACGGTCTATACCACGGGAAAGAGCCTTTTTGAGATGTATAAGGTCTTTTATCCCAATATCGACCGCTCGGTATTTGAAAAATATATGACGGAATTCGCTCTCGACGAGAAAAAGCCGATACGCAATTTCTCGAAAGGCATGAGAAGACAGCTCTACGTGGCTTTGGCTCTTTCCGTTCGTCCAAAATATCTTTTGCTCGATGAAGCCTTTGACGGACTTGATCCTCTGGCGCGTCTGTCCTTCAAAAAGGCGATAAATACGGCGGTAGAGGAGGACGGAACGGGCGTTATCATCTCCAGTCACTCTCTGCGCGAGCTTGAGGATTTCTGCGACTCTTACGCGCTTATTGATAAAATGACGGTCGCCTCGTCGGGTGACATTTCCGAGCGCGTTGACCGCTTCTGCAAGTTCCAGCTTGCGTTCGTTGAAACCGTTGACGAGCGCATATTTATGGGACTTCCTGTAGTTTCGCTTGAAAGAAGCGGACGCTTTTTTAGAGTGGTGCTTGAGGGTAAGGAGAGTGAAATGCGTACGGCTCTTGAGGCTCTGAAGCCCGCCGTCATCGAGCAGATGAAGATGGACTTTGAGGAAATGTTTATCCATGAGGTCGAGGGAAGGGGGTATATCAAATGAAGACCTTTACAAGATACCTTATATACAGACTTAACAATTCGGTGCTGAGAACCCTTGTGTTCACTCTTTTGTCGGTGATACTGACGCAGACTATTATTTCTGAGTGTATTGGAAGAATGCGCGTTGAATACAACGAAACGGGACTATACACGTTGGCTATCGTTCTCGGAATTTTCTGTACCCTTATCCCTATGCTTGAGCTTTCGGGCTTCAAGAATCGCAGAAACCTTGACACACTCTACTTTTTCCCGATCAAGCGCGTAAAAATGGCGGCAGTTCATTATATCAGCGGCTTTATTCAGGTATTTGTGATATATTCGGTGACCTTTTTCGCGGCTTACGCGCATCTTGCGCTTCAGACCAACTACTTCTCCCTTGGATATATGATAATATATTATTTGCTGTCGCTTTTGCTTGGTCTGGTGATGTATTCGGTATTTGCGTTTATCTTCCTACAGGCTAACAGCGTTGCCGACGGCGTGCTTTTCAGTGTCCTCTGGATGTTCGTTATCGCTCTTGTTTTGTGGGTAGCGCAGAATGAGATAATTATTCCCGCCATCACGCCGGAAAACTATCTTATGAGAAGGGAATTCGTCTCATCGGGCTGGGGAATAGTTTACGCGCCGATAAATAACCTTACGGTAATTTTCCAGGATCTTATAGAGATAAACAGGGATACGACTTGGGATTACTTCTCTGAACAGTACAGAAAAGAAGCGTATATGTTCTTTATCTGGGGCGCTGTCGGCATAGCGGCGGCTGTTGGATATTTCGTGACCTTCGTAAAAAAGGGCGCGCATCAGGCGGGAGAGATATCCGACTCTCCCTTCGGTTATAAAATGCTCATTCCCGTATATGGATATATGCTTATGATACTTTTGGGCTCTGAGGATATAATACTGACCGCGCTTATCTTCGCCTTGATGATAATTGGATACGTTATCTACCGCAGAGGCTTCAAATTCAAGACAAGCGACCTTGTCGCCACAGGCTGCGGAATTATTGCCTTGATCGTTGGGGCAATGATTTGAATACGACAATAAAAGCAGGGGTAAAGCTTTTGGAAGCTTTACCCCTTAATATTATTGCCTATTATTGCCTGAATTTTGCCAATCCTTGCTTGCCCGCGTCGGTGACGGGACGGATCCACTTGCCAGATCTCCAATAGATAAGGAAGACTATCGATTTTGGTATATCCTCGCAGAGATACATTATCGCGTATACCGCAAGGAAGGGAAGTCCCCAAACGTTCGCCGCGACGAAGGTTACGGGTACTGAAAAGAGCCAGAGCACGACGAGCTCGATCATCATGCCCGAGGTGGTGTCACCGCCCGGACGGAAGATGCCGACTACCGTAAGATAGGGGAGATTGCGGACGACTATCCAAACGGCGTAGATAATGAGAATGCTTTGAGCCGTTTCGATGGTGTATGCCGAGATATTTTCGGTCAGATTGAAGATAGATACAAGAGGCGCGCGTAAAAGTATTACCGCGCCGCCTACGATAAGCGATACTATCGGGAAAATTATCATAAAGCGCTTGGTCTCGCGAATTCCCTCGCGTATATCGCCCGAGCCTATCGATTTGCCCACCATTACGCAGCAGGCGTTGCAGAGTCCCAAGAAGAAGCAGAAGGCAAAGTTTTCAAAGGTACGGACGATCGTTATAGCCGCGTATTCCTCGTGTCCCATATTTGCGAAAATGACGTTATAGGCGACCGTTCCCAAGCCCCACATGGTCTCGTTTATAATGACGGGCGTCGCCTTTTTGAAGAACTTGCCCACGGTCCTTGGATCAAATGAAAATATGTCCTTTAAGGGCGCGCGGAGAATATTCTTTTGCGCTATGGACAGAGAGATAATGAGAATGGGGCCCGCCCATGCGGATATTGCCGTGGCTATCGCCGCGCCCTTGACGCCAAGTCCTGCGGTGAATATCAAAAGATAGTTGAGAACGATGTTCAGCACCGCCGATATGCCCGACACCGCCATCGGAAGCTTTGGATACTCGGCGGAGCGCAATATAGAGCCGAGAATGTTTGTCAGAGCCATAGCGGGATAGGAGTAACAGGCGTAGCGCAGATAGAGAGCGCCCTGCTCGATTATCTCGGGATCTTTATTGAAGATATAGATTATCCTTTCGGGCATAATAGCGGCTATGAGCAAAAAGAGCACGGACAAAATAAGGCCGCCGCTTACGGATATTCCCGTAGTGCGACGTATTCCCTTTAAATTTCCGTCGCCCCAGTATTGCGATACGAATACCGCTGCGCCCGAGGAAAATCCGAAAAGCACCATACCGAAAAGCCAGCTCCACTGTCCCGCCATACCCGTAGCCGAGAGGGGAACGCCACCGAGCTGACTTACCATAAGCGTGTCCACGAGACTGAACGACGCCGAAAGCATATTCTGGAGTGCTATGGGTATCGCCAAAGAAAGCGTTACCCTCCAAAACCCCTTGTCCCGTAAGGACAAGGGGAGTTTTTTTGTGTTAATGTTCATTTTTGTGTTCAAAATCTTTACTTGCCGCCGCCAAGCTGCTCCTTGTGATATTGTAGCGTGTAGAGACGGTAATAATTGCCTTTATTCTGAAGCAGCTCGCCGTGAGTGCCCTGTTCGATTATCTTTCCGTGAGACAGCACTATGATGTTGTCTGCGTGCTGGATCGTCGAGAGACGGTGAGCGACCATAAGCATAGTTCCTATGTTCATCATCTTTTCAAGCGTATCCTGAATACACACCTCTGGCTCGGTGTCGATGTTGGCCGTAGCC
>JAZSJO010000085.1:0-4160 GCA_045534365.1 Eubacteriales bacterium | reverse complement strand
AGGAAATGCCCCCCTCATGTTTTGCGATAACGGTACCCTCGTCCATCTGAATTCTTTCTCTTGTACCCTCTACGATCTTGTTGTGAACACGAACGGTGTCACCGATGTTAAACTGGGGTACCTCTGTTTTGAGTTGCTCATTTGTAAAAGCCTTAATAAGATCCATTTTAAAGCCCTCCTTAATATCAGGATGTTCATGCGAGCAAAGCAGCGGACCACCCTTGTTCTATGCGTTTTCACGCGCAGGAAATATTATATCACATTTATTTTGTTTTTTCAAGAGCTATACAAAAATATATATGAATTTTTTGTAAATATTTTCTTCCGATCCGTTATTCTCTTTTTCTGCCTCTTACAGAGGAGAGTATCTGCTTCACGGACACCAGAATATCGCGCAGATTGAAAACGGCGCTTATCACCAGTATACCTGCCGTGGCGGCAATTCCCCACCAAACGTCTCCGTAAAGCGTCATAAGCACGGCTATAGCCACGACGAGAACGGTATTGACGGCGAGCTTTGCGTGATACATCTTGAATTTCATAAATCTGCCCATCGTTGCCGCTCTGATAACGTAGACCAAGAAGTAGCTTATAAACGTGGCGACGGACGCGCCCATAGCGCCCCATTGCGGTATCCAGAGGCGGTTGAGCGCGATATTGACAACCGCTCCGATAAGCGACGTCCACAACGACATCGAGGTTCTTTTTACGGTAAAATAAACGCTTCCGAGGAAGGTGTCGAGCGCGGTAAACACGGTCGCGGCGGACAGAATCGGAATATATATCCAAGCCGTATAGTAGCTCTCGGCAAAAAGTATGCGTGAAAAGAGCTGTGAGAACAGAGCTATCGCGCCGCCGCCAACGAACATTATAGCGATATAATATTTATATATCTGCGAGTAAAATTCCGCGCATTTTTCTTTATCCTCCGACTCAGAGACCGCCGAAAGCTTCCACGCGTCGTTGAATATAGTCACTACGTAGGTCAGAAGCGTGGGTATCTTATACGCCGCCGCGTAAAGACCGTTCTCCTCGGGAGAAGCCATAGCCGCGACGAGATATCTGTCGGACACGCCCGTTATCCACCAGAAGACGGTTGAAGGCACGAGCGGAAGGCAGAATCTGAGAAGCTCCTTCATTATTCTGCCGCTTATCTTCGACGGAATGAAGGCTTTATACAATCCTGCGAAAAAGAAGACGAAAAGAGTAGTAAGAAAATCGGCTAATACTATCGCTAAAACGTATCCGAGAACTCCCATATCAAATCCTACGAGGAAAACGATATTGAGTATTACGGTCAGAGCCGTATTCAGAATTCCCTGCCCCGCAAAAAGCTTCGTCCTGCCTATCGCGCAGACGTATTGGGCGCAGACCGAATGGATATTCGACGCTAAAACGTAACAGATTATCAGCAATATATAGCTATTGAAGAAATCAAGCAGCTTAAGGAGCGGCGAGAGGGCTATAAAGCCGAGACTTCCGAATATCATCAGCATTATTCCGTTGGTAAAGAAGGCTTCCTTATCAACGCTTTTCGACGCCGCGTTTCTGAATATGCCCTCGCTCACTCCAAGACAAGCCAGCGGAATTACGAGATTGCAGAAATTGGTTATAAGGTCTGCCGTGCTGTACTCCGCGCTGCTGAGATAGGCTGTATAAAACGGGAGCATAAAAATGACGATAAGCTTTGACACGAATTTGCCTACGGTAAATATAAGCGTATTCGACAAAAGACGAGTTATTCGGTTTTGCTTCATTTTTATCCTCCTTGAATTTATTGGCGGGTCGTCGGGGCGCCGACCCCTACGGCATTATCTGTATCGCATATTTATCTGCATAAGTGAAGCTTCACCGCAGAAGATAAATCAGTGCATCAAATCGACTTTCGTAGGGGACGGCGCCCTCGACGGCCCGTTCATTTATATTTGAATATTGTTCAATGTGAAATTAAAGTTCGTTATCGCAGTTATGATAAACCTCCATAACGTCGTCGTCTTCCTCAAGCTTCTCGATAAGAAGTCCCATGAACTTGATATCGTCCTCGCTCGTAAGCTCAACGGTGTTCTGAGGTACCTTGGTCTTTTCTGCGGAAGCTATCTCGTAGCCCTCTGCCTTAAGAGCCTCCTCGATCGCGTAAACGTCGTCGGGAACGGTGTATATCTCGAAAACTCCGTCCTCGCCCGAGAAATCCTCGGCGCCTGCCTCAAGCGCGGTCTCCATAAGCTTGTCCTCGTCGATCTTGCCGTCCTCGTCGGTGATGACGATAACGCCCTTCTCCTCGAACATAAAGCTTACGCAGCCCGTCTGTCCCATATTTCCGTGGTACTTGGAGAAATAGGATCTGACGTTGCCCGCGGTTCTGTTGCGGTTATCGGTGGTAGCCTCAACGATGACCGCAACGCCTGCGGGGCCGTATCCCTCGTAAACGACCTCCTCGTAGTTCTCGCCCGTGCCGCCGAGAGCCTTTTTGATGGTTCTCTCGATGTTATCGTTAGGCACGTTGTTGGATTTTGCCTTTGCGATAAGGTCACGGAGCTTCGCGTTGGAGTTAGGATCTCCGCCTCCCTCTTTCACGGCAATGGTTATCTCCTTGCCTATCTTTGTGAAGACCTTCGCTCTCTGCGCGTCGGTCTTTTCCTTTTTGTGCTTAATGTTTGCCCATTTGCTATGTCCTGACATGATATTTATTTCCTTTCAATTATTTACCAAAATTATAAACAAATAAACTTCACTATTAAAGGCAAAGCCTATTAAAAGTTTTTGCCAAGCTTTTTTCAAAAAGCTTGCGCCGATCCAACGCGCGAAGCGTTGGTCGCAGCTCGCAAGCGGCGAAATTCCCCTATCCTTTCAAAGCGCCACGAGGGGGAGCTTCGCTTGCGAAGCGGGGGAACACACAAGTGGGGGCTCCCCCTTCTATTCGCAGTCTGTTCCTTAAACTCTTTCGGTCTTTTTCAGACAGATAAGCGAGAACGCGCTGCCAAGCACGTATTTGGTCGCTTCGGTGAGCTTTATTCTCGTCTGTCTTGCCTTCTCGTCGGGCTCGGTCACTATCTTACATTCGTGATAGAACTTATTGAACGCAACCGCCACGTCGAGAATAAATCTCGTGATGACGGAGGGCTCGTAGTCACGTATAGCCGTAACCACTCTTTCCTCATACTGCGAAAGCGTCTTGAGAAGTGCAGATTCCTCGTCGCAGGTGATCTGAAGCCCGTCGCCGAGAGCGATATCCTTCGCCTTTTCAAGCACCGAGCAGGTACGCGCGTAGGTGTACTGAACGTAGGGACCCGTGTTTCCGTCGAAGGAGAGCGCGTCCTCAAGGTTGAAGTTGATATCCTTTATACGGTTATTGGTCAGATAGTAGAACACTACCGCGCCGACACCGACCGCCTCGGCTATATCGTCTCTTCCCTTAAGGTCGGGATTCTTCTCTTCCATAATGCCCTTGACCTTCTCGACCGCCTGCGCGAAAAGATCCTTCAATAGCACCACGTTACCCGTTCTCGTCGCAAGCTTCGCGCCGTTGAGCGAGACCGTACCGTAAGGCACGTGCACGAGCTGATCAAACCACTCGTAGCCCATAAGCTCGACTACCTTGAACCACTGCTTGAAGTGAAGTATCTGCTGATTGCTCGTTACGTATATAGCTTTATCAAATTCGTACTCGTTCTTTCTGTAGACCGCCGCCGCGATGTCACGGGTGGGATAGAGAGTCGAGCCGTCGCGCTTCAGGATAAGACAAGGAGGCATACCGTATTCCTCAAGGTCAACGATGCTTGCGCCGTCGTCTATCTTCATAAGTCCAAGCTCGCGGAGCTTTTCGACCTGCGCGGGCATCTTATCGGTGTAGAAGCTCTCGCCCTTGTAGCTGTCGAACTCGATGCCGAGCTGCTTGTAGGTCTTTTCGTATTCGTTAAGGCTTATCTCAACGAACCACTTCCAGAGCGCGATGTTCTCCTCGTCGCCGATCTCCATTTTGTGAAATTCGGCTCTCGCCTCGTCCGCAAGGTCGTCTCGCGCGGGGATTCCCTGCTCCTCGTCGCCCTTGATAGTATTATTGATACGGACGTAAAGCTCGACCAGCTTGTCGATACCGCCCGCCTCTATCTGCTCCTTATCGCCCCAAAGCTTGTAGGCGACGATAAGCTTACCGAACTGAG
>JAZSJO010000054.1:0-15235 GCA_045534365.1 Eubacteriales bacterium | reverse complement strand
CTGCGTCGGTGAACATAATTATATCACCCTTTGCGGCAAGCATTGCCGTTCTCACGGCGTAGCCCTTTCCTCTGTTGTCGGGATATCCGACCACGCGGACGCAGGGGAGAGCAAGCTCCTCAACAGCTCTGTCACAGCCGTCCTTCGAGCCGTCGTTTGCAAAAATTATCTCGTAATCGTCGAAATTCTCAGACATATAATCCGAAAGTTCCCTTGCGGTATCGCGGATTATCGACTCCTCGTTATACATCGGTATGCAAAGTGAAAATTTCATTTTATTGTTCCTTTTTGTTTTTATTTGTGTCAAATTTTGATTTGTCGAATTGTTTTATTTGTTCTTTTCTTGCCCCTGTCGGCAAGAAATGAACCAAAGAAACGCCGCTTAAAGAGGGGGAGAAAAAGATCTCCCCTCTTTAAGAAATCTCCCCACCCTACAGAGCGTATCTTAAAGTAGAATTTCACTTGTTGTATTTAACGAACGCCTTTTTTGGTAGGGTGTTTCTTAAGAGGGGAGGATGTCGGAGCAGTGAGGCTAGCGAAGTCTGCCGAGCGCGGAGACTTCTTCTCCTCTTAAGCGGCGTTCTTTTGGTGAGAGCAAATGCTTGCATTTGCGAGCCGAAGCGCAGCGTAGGCAATTTTCATGCCGACGGGGGCAGAAAATGAACGTAAAAAAAGAATTAGATAAACAGCAATTTATCAATCTTATTTTCTATAAACGTTTATCTCAAATTCTATCTCTGTCTCAAGGCTTTCAAGCTGTGCAAGCTTCTCTTTATCACCCTCCGAGGTGCGCCAATAGTACGGCGTCATTGAAAAGAGCGCCTGTATATTTTCCTGCCCTTTGATAAGCGCGTTATAAGCGGCGGTAACGCGGTCGATATGCTCCATATTTTTTGGAAGATCGGCTCGCTCACCGTTCTCGTAAATATCGTCGTATATCACCCTTTTCAGTCCCATAAGATGATCTCTGCCCGCTCCTACGACGAAAAGATATCCGCCGTCACGCAGAACACGTTTATATTCCTCCTCGGCGCAGGGCGCAAAGATATTCGTCACCGCGTCGGCGCATCCGTCCCGCAACGGAAGCTCAAAAACGCTCGCCGTGGCGAACAAAAGCCCGTCCGCTCCGTCACGCTTCGCCTGCTTCGCTCCCGCCGCGCACGCAAATTTCGAGAGATCAAAGCCGACCGTCATTTGAGCGGTCTCGGAGAGCATAGAGGTATAATATCCCTCGCCGCAGCCCGCGTCCACAAGCGTTTTGCAATCGGGAGCGTATTTTTTGACAGCTTCGCAGACCGCTCTTGCGGCGGTCTCGTAATTTCCCGTGGAACGCAAAAAAGCTCTTCTCGCGGCAACCGCTTCCTTTGAGTCTCCGCCCGTCGCTCCAAAGCTGAGGTATCCGTCTGCGGAAAAATCAAAGCTGTGTCGCTTATTTTTGGAATTTTCTCCCGAGCATTTCACGCTTTTTCCGTCCTCCGTGACACTCATATCGCAATCGCACACGGGACACTTAAAAAGACTTTCTATAATATTTCGCTTCAAAATAATACTCCGTTTTAAAGAATATAGGATAACGATCAGCCGTTATCCTATATATTTTAATACATTTTACCGAAAAAATCAATAGTAAATTTAAAATTACGCCTCAAAGCTTCCGTCGAATATGGCGTCAAGCTCAAACCAGAAGGTCGAGCCCTCTCCAGGGACGCTGTCAACACCGTAGAGCGCGCCGTGAGCTTCAAGTATCCCTTTTACAATGGAAAGTCCAAGTCCCGTGCCGACTTGCGCGCGCTTATGCACCTTGTCGACCTTATAGTATCTGTCCCAGATGTAAGGAATATCCTCTTTCGCTATTCCCTCTCCCGTGTCGATCACCGATATTCTCACTCTGCCGCCGCTGACGGTCTGCTTTATTCTGACCTCGTTATCCTCGCCCGTGTAGTTCACCGCGTTGTTCACGAGATTATATATAACCTGAAGAAGCATGGTTCTGTCCGCCTTGACGCAGATGCTCTCCTCCGCCTCAAAGCTTATCCTGTAATTCTTGCTCTCGGTAAGCTTTTCATACCTTGTAAGCACGCTTCCGACCGTTTCCGTGAGATTGAAGACCTCGGTCTCGGGCTTTCTCGTGCCTGCCTTTATCTTTGACAGATCGAGCATATCGTTTACAAGCTCGGTAAGCCTTTCGGTCTCGTCGATTATCACCTGAATATTCTCGGGACTGTTCTCGTCGGGAATGTCGCGCATGACCTCGCTGTATCCCTTTATCATAGTCAACGGCGTGCGGAGGTCGTGCGAAATATTCGCCACAAGCTCCTTTTGCAGATCGTCGTTCTTGGCAAGCTCCGCGGACGCATAGTTCAGAGCCTCGGCAAGCTCGTCCGCCTCTCTGTATCCTCCGCCCACGAATCTTTCATTGTAGTCGCCCGTCGCAAGTCTTCTTGCCGAGCGGCTCATTCTCTCCATAGGCTGACAGATAACTCTCGACATAGCGAGCGCAACTATCAACGCGCCCATGATAAGAATACACATTATCCAACCGAACTGTCTTTCAAGAGCCGTTACGGTCGCGCCAAGCGGCAAAAGCTCGGAATCCTGCATCATAATATATTCGTATCCGTCCTCGCCCTTCATTATGGTAACGCGGATGGTACTGAGCGCGGTCTTATCGTCGGAGGGATTGACGATCCTCTTAGTATAGCTCCCTCCGTTCGACCTCGCCTCACTGTAAAGCTCGTAAAGGCTCTCTCCCGTAATATGATGTATCATACATCCGATATTTACGTCGGAGGTGGCTATCTCGTCGGCATAGCCGTCCACCACCTTAAAAACTCTGATACAGGTATCGGCATCCACAGAGCGTGTAAACACGATGCTCCTCAAGGCGTTGTCATTTCCGATCACCGATCTCACCGTCGAATCGGTATCGTCAAATTCGTCAAGCTTGGAATTCATATAAAACCGATTGAGAAGCACGACCTGAAACACCCAGACTACTGCCAGAATCAGCACCACGAACAAAATAAGCGTACCAAACAACCGCCACGAGATACCTGCCACGTGACGGCCGCTTGTGTTTTTTCTGTTATTTTGCGTGCAGTTTTTCATAATTTCTCCAAATCAAACTGTCATTCGTCTCCCTCAAAGCGATATCCCACGCCCCTGAGAGTTACTATATACCTGCTGTAATCACCGAGACTCTTACGCAAAAGCTTGATATGCGTATCAAGCGTTCTCGCGTCGCCGTAAAAATCGTATCCCCAGACCTCGCTGATAAGCTTTTCGCGGGAGAGGGCTATATTGCGGTTATCAAGCATATAGAAGAACAGGTCGTATTCCTTTGGGGACATCTCGACTCGCACTCCGTTGATATAGACGAGTCTGGCGGTAAGGTCGGCGCGAAGTCCGCCGCCGTCAAGCTCAACTATAACGTTAGGCTTCTTGACCGTATCGTCGCCGCTTCCCTGCCTTAATACGCGCTTCATTATCGCTTCTATACGAAGCATAAGCTCCTTCGGGGAGAAGGGCTTGACCACGTAATCGTCGATGCCAAGCTCAAAGCCGTTTATCTTATCGTATTCCTCTCCGCGCGCCGAGAGCATAATGATAGGCGTGCTCGAAGCCTTCCTTATCTCTCTGCAGGCGGAAAATCCGTCAAGCTCGGGCATCATTATGTCCATAATGATAATATCGAAGCTCTCTTTACGGCAAAGGCGCACCGCCTCCATACCGTCTCCCGCCTCTATTACCTCGTGTCCTTCGAATTCTCCGTATTTTTTAATTATCGAACGGATCCTCGCTTCGTCGTCAACTACTAATATGCGATACATAGCATACCTCCGATCAAATCTGTCAATTTCTCAATTAAAGCTTACCGATTCAGGCACCTTTTCCTGAAGCACTATCCCGACCTCGATTATCTTGCCGTCACGAACCACGCTTACTCTTACCTCGTCGCCCACGCCAAAGCTCTTGAGCGCAAGCTCAACGTCATAGGAAGTATCTATATCTCCGCCGTTTACCGAAACGATATAGTCTCCGTATTTAAGCTCGTCGGAGTATTTGGACTGAAGTATCACCACTCCCGTGCTCGTAACGCCGTATTTTCTGTACGCGGCGGGAAGATTCTGCACGGTCACGTCAAGCAGGGTAAGTCCGTGGTCTACAACTCCGCGCACGTATCCGTAGTTTGCAAGATCCTCGGCTACCTTATGAGCGAAGTCGATAGGGATCGCAAATCCCAAGCCCTCGATATCGTCTCCCGCCGCCTTGGCGTTGACGATTCCGACAAGCTGACCTGCCATATTGAAAAGACCGCCGCCCGAGTTACCGGGGTTTATCGCCGCGTTGGTCTGAAGAAGCACCATTTCCTCACCGTCTATGGTGAGCGTTCTCTCCGTGGCGCTGATAATTCCCGTGGTAAGAGTCCCGCCCAGAGAGCCCAAGGGGTTACCTATAGCAACCACGTCCTCTCCTACCACAAGGTCTGCGCTGCAGCCAAGAGGCGCGACGGTAAGCTCCTTATTGCAAGGGGTTATCTTAATTATCGCGATATCTGCCGCGGCATCGGCGCCGACGAGACTTGCCTCGTACTCGCTACCGTCGGTAAGACGAACGGTGACCGCGCTTGCTCCCTCAATTACGTGGTGGTTCGTGATGATAAGTCCGCTCTCGTCGATGACGACTCCGCTTCCCGCGCCCGTCGAGATATACTGTCCCATCCACGCGCTCGTCTGCACGGTCTCGGTGGTTATCTCGACCACGCTGTCGCAGACCGCGTAATAGACCTCGGATACGCCGTTATACTTCTCGCCCGCGCTCGTAACGCGGCTTTCGTTGTCGCTCTTTATAGACTCCGCCTTGTCGATCGTGACCGTCTCGCGACTCTCATTCTCTTCAATGCGTCCCGAAGTTACCGACTCTGCGCTCTCGACGTTATCAAACAAAACGAGCGTCTCGCTTTCGTTAATCATACCGTTAAGCGTCACGCTTACGATATCGCAGGAGCAAAGCGCTAAGCAAAATATCAGGACGAGCGATATAAGCGCCGCCTTTTTCAAGAATTTTATATATTTAACGTCAGCATTTTTGATGCTTTTACTCATACTGAACACCTCCGCAACTTACTTTACGTCTCTATTATAGTAAAAATTTGTGACAGTTTAATGAAGAACTGTTAAAAAGTCGTTGAAAAAGCAAATTTATTCTTGTGCGAATCAAGCTTATATGATATAATTATTATAACATATTGATTATTTTTTTGCAAATCAAGCTTATGTGACGAAATCGTCCCATGACTTGTGCTATAATATATGCGTGGAAAAAATCGAGGGAGGCGCGGTTATGACGGAATATCTTAAGGCGTTGCTTGAGGCGCGCAATATCGATCTGGTGGGCGCGCTCTCTCTGTCCGATTGCGTGATAACGCGCGGATACAAGCTTGAGAAATGCGGATTTGACGAAAAAAGCTCACTTGCCGCATTTATGATAGCTTCTCCGTATCTTACGGTGGCAGAAGACAGAAATATATCCGCCTACGCCGCTCCACGCGACTATCATCTTTTTTACAAAGAGCTTTTCGACGACCTTCTTCCGAAGCTTCGCGAGCGACATCCCGAATATAAATTCTGCGGCTTTGCCGACGACTCGCCTATCGACGAAAGACACGCGGCGGCAGCCGCGGGGCTTGGGATCATCGGTGACAACGGTATGCTGATAACCGAAAAGTATTCGTCGTTCGTTTTTTTGGGCGAGATAATAACCGACTATCCCGTCTCTTGTCAAGCTCACCATATAGAAAAATGCGAGGGGTGCGGAAGGTGCCGCAAGGCCTGCCCTATGGGCGAGAATGGTCAATGTCTGTCTGCGCTCACGCAAAAAAAGGGCGAGCTTGACGAAAACGAAAGACGCGCGATAATAAAGAATAGAAGCGCGTGGGGGTGCGATATCTGTCAGACGGTCTGTCCTCACACCGCAAGAGCTATCAAAAACGGCACTATATACACGTCGGTCGACTTTTTCAAGCAAGACACGACGCCCAGCCTTACCATAGCCCTTCTTGACGAAATGACCGACGAGGAATTCAGACAAAGAGCGTATTCGTGGCGAGGCCGTCCCACGATCCGCAGAAATCTTGAACTACTTGAAAACAAAGGAGAATTATGATAAACTTTCTTTTCGGACGCGCGGGTAGCGGCAAAACGTCCTACATAATAGAAAAGATCAAAAATAACGTCTCAGAGGGAAAAAAGACCTATCTTTTAGTCCCCGAGCAGCAGGCGTTCATAAGCGAGTGTATGCTTGCCGATCTCCCTCCCTCCTCTGCGCTCTGCTTTGAGATAGTCAGCTTTTCGCGCCTTTGCGAAATAGTCTTTGGAAAGCTTGGAGGACTTGTGGATTCCAAAATAAGCTCGGGAATGCGCAATCTCATTATGTGGCAGGATCTTCGCGAGGTCTCCTCTTTTTTGCAGGAATACAAGGGCATAAAGACTGACGCGTCTCTCGGCGCAATGATGCTCTCCGCAATAGATGAATTGAAGGCTAACGGGATAAGAGCCGAGGATTGCGAGGCTATAGCAGACAAGTGCGAAAACGAAGCTCTCTCCCGAAAGCTTCACGATCTCACGCTCATATATGAAAACTTCAACAGAGGCATCGAGCAGAGGCTTGGAGAGGGCGCGCTTGCGTCCGAGAACAAGCTTTCAAGACTTGCTGACGCCTTGAAGGACTGTGACCTTTTCGACGGCTGTGAATTCTTCGTCGACTCGTTTACGAGCTTTACGGGCGAGGAGCATCTGATACTCGAAGAGATAGCCGCCGGAGCAGAGCTTTTCTGCATATCCTTCTGCTACGAGGGACGCGGCTCGGCTTCCCCTCACAACGACAGCGTACGCGATACGGTGAAAAGATTCACAAAATTTGCAAAGGACAACGGAATAGAATACACCGACACCCTGCTTGGCTCCAACGTCCGAGCCGTAAGCGAGGAGCTGCGTCTTATCGACTCTCATCTCTGGGACTTTTCCTACAGGAGAAGCGATGCCGAGGCTATCGCCGAAGAGTCCTCCAAGGCAACCGAAGCCGTGGAGATGTACGTCTGCAAAAACGAATACGAGGAGGCCTATCTTGCCGCGCTTAAAATAATCGACGCTCACAAAAAAGGCGCGAAATTCTCCGAGATCGCCCTTATAATGCGAGACACGGAAAGCCGAAAGGGCGTTATCGACGCGGTATTCGAAAGATTCGGTATTCCCTTCTTCTACTCTGACAAGACCGACCTCTCTTCAACCGCGGTCTCGCGTCTCATTCTGTCGGCTCTGCGCTGTATCTCCTACAATTTCCAGACCTCCGACGTCCTTACTCTTCTCAAAACGGGACTTTGCGGCATCGATCCCGAAAAGGCCGATCTTTTCGAGGAATATTGCTACACCTGGAATATAAGCGGCAACAGATTTCTCGACGACGTATGGAGCATGAATCCCGACGGATATACGATCAATATAAGCAATCGAGGCAAGGAGATACTCAGTGCCGCCAACGCGGTAAAAAACGAGCTGATCACACCCCTTGCGCGCTTGAAGAAAAAGATCTCGGAAGCCTGCGGAAACACGGAGCAGAATTGCCGCGCAGTTTACGAATATCTTGACGAGATAAAGCTTTCACAGAATCTTTGCTCTCTGGCGGAATTCGAGCTGGCTTCGGGAAACATCAAGGAATCGGGAGAGATATTGAGAGTTTACGATCTTCTCGTATCCTCTCTCACCGAGATATGCACCACCCTCGCCGACGCCCCTACCAACGCAGAGGAGCTTGCGGCGGCGATAGAAATAATGATGAAGCACACCGACATCGGCTCCGTTCCCGCCGTGGGAGACTACGTTACCGTGGGCTCCGCGGCTACCTTAAGAGTGGAAAACGTGAAGATGGCTATTCTCGTCGGGCTCTGCGAGGGCGAATTCCCACAGGGCTTCTCCGATAACGGCTTGCTTACGGAAAACGACAAGAGCATATTGGAGGATCTCGGACTTGCTCTCTCCTCGCGCGAGGGCAGAGTTATGTCGGACGAGCTTTTCCACGCTTGGCGCGCTATGACCAAGCCCTCCGAAAGGCTTATCCTTTCCACCTGCTCGTCAAGCGTTGGCGGAAAAGCCTCCACTCCATCGTCTGCCTGGAACAGAGTAGCGTTCCTGCTTCCCCATATAAAGCCAAAGACCTTCAGTCTTGACAAGATACGCTCGCTTTCTCTTGACAGAGAGGAGAGCGAACACGAGGAAATAGACGCGGACGATATAGTAAATATAAGTCGCGACGAGGAGTGCGAGGTCAAAATAGACCCTTTGTACGTACGAATGCTCTTCGGAGACAGGCTTCATCTTTCAAAATCGCAGATATCCGCCTTTGCGGAATGTCCTTATAAATATTGGTGCGAATACGTTCTCAGACTTCGTGAGACCAAGATATCGACAATAGGCTATGCGGATGCGGGAACTATAATCCACTACGTTCTTGAAAAGCTTCTTTCTATGCTCAAGAACGACGACGGAAGCCTTAAGGAGATCGAAGACGACGAGGTGATACGGCTCGTCAACGATATTCTAAAGCAATATATTCTTGAGATAAACTGTCCCGTCTCACCCGCGTCGAATTATAATTTCTCGCGCCTTCGCGATCTTTCTCTCGTTATGGCAAGAAGCGTCATTGACGAGTTCAGACATTCAAGCTTCAAGATCGTTGCATTCGAGCAGCCCATTTCCGACAAACGCAAGGACGCGTTGCGCCCGATGGAGATAAAGGTCGACGACGGCGAAGGCTCGCCCGTCGTAAGTCTTGGCGGTGTTATCGACCGTATCGACTGCTACGACGACGGCGAGAACAGATATCTGCGCGTTATAGACTACAAAACCGGCGCGCACAAATATAACGTTGAAAAGCTTTCCACGGGTGAGGACCTTCAGCTTCCCGCTTATCTTTTCACCGCGGCGCAGGACGAAAACAAGGAATTTTTCGGCGTCGACCGCAATATCCGCCCCGCCTCCGCGCTCTTTCTCTCCGCAGACGAGCAGAAGGGAGTGATAACCCCCGTCAGAAGCGGATTTATACTCGGAAACAGGGATATCCTTGCCGCCGCAAGCTCGGAAATGGACAAAAATATTCTTGCGGGCATAAGTATCAACAAAAAGGACGAGCTCTCGGGAAGAGCTATGGTCAACGAGGAAGAAATAGAGCGGATGAACGAGACCTTGAGGTCAACTATCGCAGACACCGCAAGAGATATGTATTCGGGCAAGGCTATGCGCACTCCCTCGAAGGAGGCGTGCGGATTCTGTCCGATAAAAGCAAGCTGTCCCGTAGCGCATAAGGACAAATGATCGGGAAAGGAGAAAAGGATATGAATTTTACCAAAGCGCAACAAAACGCAATAAACGCCCACGGCAAAACTCTTCTCGTCAGCGCGGCGGCGGGCTCGGGCAAGACCTTTACTCTTACCCAAAGGATAATCAAATCGATAATCGAGAGCGGTCAGGATATTTCAAGGCTTCTCATCGTCACCTTTACTCGCGCCGCGGCAAGCGAGCTTCGCGCAAAGATATCAAAGGCGCTCTCCAACGCTATATCGGAGCATCCCGACAATATCCATCTTCAAAAACAGCTTTTAAAGCTTGGAAGCGCAAAGATAAGCACTATAGACTCCTTTTTCTCGGAGCCCGTTCGCGCGAACTTTGAAAAGTTAGGTCTTCCCGCATCGATCCGTCTCTCCGACGAAGCCGAGCTTGCCCCCATAAGAGAAAAGGCTATGCAGGCGACTCTCGACGCATTCTTTGAAAGCTCCTCCGTATTCTCGGGTGAAGAGCTGTCTCCCGTAGGATATAAAAGCGAATACACCGACCTTTTGGGCATAATCTCTGCCGCAAGAAGCAGCTCGAGCATAATCCCCACCCTTACGGATATATACGGCAAGCTCATAACCGCTCCCGAGGGTCTGCATCAGCTTCGACGCCACGCGGAGAGAATGAAGGAGGCGGCAAGTCTCGATTTCTTTGAAAGCGCCGAAGGAATGACCGTTAAAGCTCACCTTGAGGACACCCTGAATTACGTTATCAGGACCTTCAACAAGTGTTGCGACGAGATGAAGAAGATACCTCTTCTGAACGAAAGATATCTTCCCTGCTTCGAGGAAAACGCTACACATTGCGCCGCTCTTCTCGGCGCGCTTCAAAGCGGCGAATACGACAAGGCGAAAGCAGAATTCAACGCCTTCGCTCCTGCAAGGATACCCTCTCTGCCAAAGGATCACGGCTGCGAGGAAGCCGAAAAATACAGAGATCTGAGAACGAAAAAGCTTAACAAAGCGATAAAGGACGCCTCCGCGAATTTCTTTTTCAAGACGGGCGAGGAGATATCCCGAGATTTTGAAGAGCACGCAAGGCTCTGTTATCTGCTTTACGCTATAATATCTGATTTCGAAGACAGATACACCGAGGAAAAGCTGCGTCGCGGGCTTTGTGAGTTTTCGGATATGCCGAGATATATGCTCAAGCTCCTTACGAACTCGGACGGCTCTCCCAGCGAATACTGTCTCTCGCTGAGAGCGACCTATGACGAGGTCTATATCGACGAGTATCAGGACGTCAACGAGATACAGGACAGGATATTCGAGCTTATCGGCGGCGACCATCGCTTTATGGTAGGCGATATCAAGCAAAGCATCTACGGCTTCCGAGAGGCAGAGCCCTCGATCTTTGCGGAATACAGAAGAAGATTCCCGATGTACGACGAAGAAAACACCGATTCCGACGCGGACGGTAACACGATATTTATGTCCAACAATTTCCGTTGCGACGAAAACGTGATAAGATTCACCAATTCGGTCTGCTCAAGAATATTCTCTGCCTTTGCCGAAAGCATAGGCTACACGAAGGACGACGACCTGATATTCACCAAGGAAAAGCCGTCTGAAGACTACGCAAGTCCCAAGGTCGTAATGAATATCATTCAGCCCGAGCCTAACCTTGCGGAGCGCGGAGAAGATCAGCTTGAAAACGAGGTCGACGACGAGATAGACGTCAGTGCGGATACAAAAGAAGAAAGCGCGGCTGCCGCGGCGAAGCGCTATTCCGACGAGGCCATCGTCACGGCTAACGAGATAGCAAGGCTCATCTCGTTCGGCAGAGAAAAAAAGGCTGACGGAGAATATATCCGCCCGGGAGACGTCGCGGTGCTGGTAAGAGGTCACGCGCAGGCAAAGCCCTTGATGATCGCGCTTGATCTTATGGGGATAAAGTACAACGTTTCCTCAAAGAGCGCGACCTTTGAGGACAAGGATATGAGCCTTCTGGTCGATCTTCTTTCGGTCATCGACAATCCTCGCTCCGATATTCCCCTCTCCCGTCTTTTGACTGCGGAAACAACCTCTCTCTCCCCTTGGTTTACCTTTGAGGAAACGGTAAAGATAAGAAAGCATTCTCCCGATTCAAAATCGCTGTACGACGCTATTTTAAACTATTCCGAAGACGGAGACGAGCGCGATATGGCTAAAAGATGCCGCGATTTTGCCGCCGAGACCGATAAAATGCGCCTTGCTTCATCAAGACTTTCCGCAGACAAGCTGCTTCGCGCGTTGAGCGGTAGCGCAAGATACTCACGTCTCACCGAGACCGAGGCATATACCTACCTTTACGACTGCGCCTGCAGATACGCGAGAAACTCGTGGAACGGTCTTTACAATTTCCTCGTTTACTTGAAAAATCTTATAGAAAAAGGCGAAGCGGGTGCGGAAAGCGTCAAGAGCGATGACTCGGTCACTATTATGACGATCCATCAGTCAAAGGGACTTGAATTTCCCGTGTGCTTCCTTTTCGGATTGAGCAAAAAATTCAATCTCGCCGACTCCAGATCTCCGATAATATTCAGCAAGGATTTTGGCATCTCGATGAAGCTCCCGCCCGAAAATGAAGAGGACGACGTTTTTGAAAAAATACGCACGAGATACTCAGACTCCCTTCTCTGGAAGGCGGCAGACCTGCGCCTCAAGCAAAAGCAGATCGAGGAAGAGGCAAGGATCTTTTACGTTGCGCTCACTCGCGCGCGAGAGCGACTTTACCTCAGCGCGACCTTGAGAAAAAGCTTTGACGATATTTCAAAGGAAGCGGCTGATTGCGCCGATCCCATTTTCGAGATAAAAAAGGGTAAAAGCTATTTTGATCAGACACTCGTAGCCCTCTCGCAGGCAGACGAAGGGGAGCGGGATTGCTTTGGCGTAACCGTTTTCGATAAGGGCTTTGAAACGCTCAGATACAGTCTGACGGACGGCTACGATGAGATTTGCGACAAAAGTAACGAATATACCAAAGACGAGCTTATACTTGCAGAGACTATGAAGCTCCACGTGCTTGAAAGCGAGGAGGAAAAGCTTCTCTCGACCATTCCCGCAAAGGTCGCCGCGTCGAAGGTCTCCTCTACTATGCTTGACGATAGCGTTTTCGTTCCTCTGCCTACCGGTATGCTCTTCTCCGACGGTAGCAACAAGATAAGCGACGCCGAAAAGGAGAGCGAGCAGAATATCAGGAACAGAATAATGCTTATGCGTTCTCAAAAAACCGATTTCGACAGTCTCCTTTTGGTAAATAAAAAGCCTACGGCGGCGGAAAAGGGCACGGCAACTCACCTGTTTTTGCAATATTGCGATTATAACAGCGTTGAAGAAAACGGAATCGACTTTGAGATAGAGCGGCTTTACGAAAACCGATTCATTACCGAAAGAACCGCCAAGATAATCGACCGCAAGCAGCTCTCGGGCTTCTTTGAAAGCGAGCTTTACGAGCATATAAGAGACGCCAAGAGCATACGGCGCGAGTTCCATTTCGGTATGTTCAAGGGAGCCGACGAATTTACGGCAAACGAGCGTCTCAAGACTCTTGTTGCCGACAAAAAGATATTCGTTCAGGGCTCTATCGACCTTATCATCGAAAAGAAGAACGGCGATATAATCATCTGCGACTACAAGACCGACCACGTCTCTGCCGAGGAGAGACGGGATAGGGCGCTTCTTGCCGAGAATATGCGCAAAAAGCACGCAGACCAGCTCCGTGAATACAGTCACGCGGTGACAAGGATATTCGGCAAAGCTCCCGATAAAATATTCATCTATTCCGTGCCTATGGGCGCGACGGTTGAAATGTAAATCTTCTTTTCTCCTCTTTCCTGAAAGTTCTTGAAGATGGGGAAGCGCGAGGGGGAAGAAACTTCTTTAAAGAAGTTTCTTCCCCCTCGCATATTCTTACGTTAGTATTGCTCGCCGCAAAAGGTGGATACGGTGGGCTTTATATTGTCGGACATAAGCCCGTATTGAGCCGAGTGACCGAGCGAAGCCTCTATTCTTAAAAGTCGGTTATATTTCGCAACTCTGTCGGAGCGGCAAGGAGCGCCCGACTTGATAAAGGGCGCGCCCAGCCCTACGGCAAGGTCGGCTATAGTCGTGTCCTCGGTCTCTCCCGAGCGGTGAGAGAGGATATAGGAATATCCCGCCGCCGAGGCGAGAGCGGTAACGCTTATGACCTCGCTGAGCGTTCCTATCTGATTGGGCTTTACAAGGATCGCGTTCGCCGCGCCGGCGTCGATGCCGCGCTTAAGTCGCTTGGGGTCGGTGACGAAAAAATCGTCTCCTACAAGCATAACCTTGCCTCCAATGGCGCGAGTAAGCTGACTCCAGCCCTCAAAATCCCTCTGGTCAAGGGGATCTTCTATAGATATTATGGGATATTTGGCAACTATCTCCGTCCAATATCCGATAAGCTCTTCCCTGCTATATCTCTTTTTGCGCTTGGGCATAACGTACTCTCGGCTCTCCTCGTCGTACCACTCGGAAGATGCCACGTCGAGCGCAAGCTTCACCTCGCCCGAAACGTATCCCGCCTCCTTTATAGCGGCGCAGATATATTCGATCGCCTGCTCGTCGGATTCAAGGCTCGGAGCAAATCCGCCCTCGTCGCCCACACCCGTGGACAGTCCCTCCTTTTTCAATATAGCTCCTAAGGTATGATATATCTCGCTTCCCATTCTGAGCGCGTCGGAAAAGGACGGCGCGCCGACGGGAACTATCATAAACTCCTGTATCTCAACGTTATTTGACGCGTGCGCGCCTCCGTTAAGAATATTCATCATAGGAATAGGAAGCCTTACCGCTCTCGCGCCGCCTATCCAACGGAAAAGCGGTATCTTGTACGCGTTGGCGCAGGCGCGAGCCGCCGCAAGAGACACGGCAAGAATCGCGTTTGCGCCAAGCTTTGATTTGTTTTCCGTGCCGTCGAGATTTATCATGAGCTTATCTATTACCGATTGCTCGGCGGCGTAGCACCCTACAAGCTCGGGCGAGATCGAGCGACAGATGTTACTGACCGCCTCAAGAACTCCGCGCCCTCCGTAGCGTCTTTCGTCAAGGTCGCGCTTCTCTACCGCCTCGTAGATTCCCGTGGACGCTCCCGAGGGAACGCTTGCCGTGCCAATAGCACCGTCCGAAAGCATTACGCTTGCTTCCACGGTCGGATTTCCTCTCGAATCAAGTATCTCACGGCCGCTGCATTTTACTATCTGTGGTTTTATCATAATATATCCAAGCCTTTCATAAAATTACAAGGATATTATTAACCACTCTCCCCTCATATATGCGAAAAAGAGCCGCCCTTCAGAGCTGTTTTCTAAAGGACAGTTCTGCAAGAACACGGTATATCTCGAAAGAGGTGTGCCGCTTTTTTGTTTTTGCGTTCACAAATTCGATGCTTGTCAAGAAAAATGACGTTCATATTCACAAAAGGTAATTTTGCAAAATTTTACTAAATATATTTACAAACCTCAAAAATTGTAGTATAATAAATATACCACATAATTCAATCAACAAATTTTACTGGATAACTCTCTATTCTTTTAGAGGGTTTTGTGTCTACACCCATTTTCACTTGCTAATAATGGATTTGGCAAAAATGCGATTTCCGCTTGGCGAGTGAAGGAGAGTATCCTAATTTGATGAGAATTGTGTGGTAACAATGTAAACGCATTTTTCGGTGCGTTCTCTATTGGGGCGCACCTTTGTGTATGCTGATAGGGGGACATATGGATAAGAATCTTCAAAAAAGGGTAATAGATATTACCGGCATAGAGCTTACGCCCGGCCAACCTGCCGTTTGTCTTGGCAATCGAGAGCAAGGTTTTGAATGTTGTTGCGCCGAGTGCAACCACTATT
>JAZSJO010000188.1:0-3061 GCA_045534365.1 Eubacteriales bacterium | reverse complement strand
CAGCATCAAAGAAAAAAGCGGACAAACGATTTAAATAAGCCTTTGTAACGAAAGGGAAAACCCCCACTTGTGTGTTGCTAACTTCGCCTATGGCGAAGCACTCCCCTCCTTTGCCCAAGGGCAAAGGTATCCCCTCTTTCGTGGCGCTTTGAAAGGATAGGGGCATTTCGCCCTCTGCGGAGGGCGACCGCCGATCGCGACGTGTTACTTCGGGCACTTGTGCCCTCGTCGCGAGTTTTCTTCGAAAACATCGCCAAGCAACAAGCCTTTGAAAAGGCTTGAGCGAAACTTTCAAAAAAGATATCGCCAGCAGTTCGACAAATCAAAATTTGAAAAATTCTCATAATACGCAAAAAACGCTTTGACTCGTTTCGTTAAGTCAAAGCGTTTTTTCGTTTAATTCTTTGAGGTGCCTAAAGTTATCGATACCGTGTGGTGTCTGCCGTCTCGGTGATATTTAACCGTTATTGTGTCTCCACCGTCAAGCTGATTGATAATATCCATCACCTGATATATATTCGTTACCTTGACGCCCTCGACCTCGGTAATTATATCTCCTACCTTCAGCTTGTTTTCCGCGTCAAGCCCTTTGGTTATCGCGCTGACGCGAACGCCCGTTACCGCCGCGTAAAAGGTGGAATCGGGATTCTCCGCCGCGTATTCTTCGGTGACCTCGCGAGATGAGTTGTCATAGCTTTCATACCACTTGCCGCCCACGACTCCGCCGCCCGTGATACCCATAAGCGGTCTGCCGCTCGAAACCGAGGATTGTACGCCGTCCGCGCTTCCCGTTTTGATTATTGCGTTGATTATTTCAAGCGCACCGTCGGAGGGAATGGCAAATCCCATTCCCGCGCTGTCCGAGAGCTTGAGGGTGATTATACCCACTACCTCGCCACGCACGTTGATGAGAGGACCGCCCGAGTTTCCGGGATTCACGGACGCGTCGGTCTGCAGGACGTACATCTTCTTTTCAAGAATACCCTCGTTGTCATATAGCTTTATTTCTCTGCCGTTGCTTGATATTATTCCTTGAGTCACGCTCCAGGAAAAATCGTCGCCCTCGGGAGAGCCGATGGCGTATACTTTGTCACCCACGCGGCAATCCGCCGATACCGCAAAGGTAGCGTGGCGGAGGTTTGTGCGCCTTATCTTCAATACGGCTATGTCGTCGGGCTCGGAGTAGCCAACAAGCTCGGCGTCGAACGAGGTGAGGCTGTCGTAAAGGCTTACCGAGATAGTGCCCGCATTCTCAACTACGTGATAGTTGGTTACGATATAGCCGTCCTCGGTCATAATTATGCCCGAGCCGACACCGTAGCCCGACGCGCTCTCGGTGTTTATAACGACTACCGAGCGCATAGCGTCCTCGAGCATATCGGGGGAGGATTCGTAGCTTTCGTATTGAATAGGGCCGCCGCCCGACACGTTGATAGATACGTCGCCAAAGCTGGTCTGTGGGAAGAGACCGAAAACGGCGCAGAGTGCGACGGCTGCAAGAAGCAGGAGCGAGAGAGAGGAGAGAAGCGAGGCGGCAATTATGCCTCCGTTATGTTTTCTTTGCTTTGAGCGTCTTTGCAGACTCTCGGCTCTCGGCTCTTCGACCGCCTCGGGCTTTTCGTCGGGCGTTGCGTCGGCGGTCTTGTTGCTTAAGACCTCCTCCTCACGCTTAAAGCTTGACCGCTCGGTCTTGTTTTTCTCGGCTATGCGTTCGCCCTTTTTTCTTATTCTTTCGTTTTTTTCCTCGATTAGTCTGGCGCGCTCGGCCGCTCTGTCGGGGTTGCGATTTTCATTCATTATAAAAACGTCTCCGTTTCATCGGTTTAAAGATATTGAGCCCGTCAAAAACTCTCGATTAACTATTGCACCGTAGGATAAATAACACGGTATATTACTACCGTTATCCTACCGCAAGCTGTCACGGTGATTTTTGACGGGCCGATATTTTCCGCTTATGCGGATATGTATACTTAGTTAAGCAATTCGAACTTGTATCCAACGCCCCAAACGGTCTTTATCACCCATTTGTCAGAGGCGCTCTCAAGCTTTTCACGCAGACGCTTGATGTGAACGTCAACGGTACGCGAGTCTCCGAGATAATCAAATCCCCAGACCTTGTCGAGAAGCTGGTCGCGGGTGAAAACTCTGTTGTAATTGGATGCGAGGAAGTAAAGCAGCTCGAGCTCCTTGGGGGGAATATCTATGCTTCTGCCCTTGAGCTTGAGCTCGTATTTCTGAAGGCTTATCTCTATATTTTCGAATCTGATGACCTCGTCGTCTGCCTGAGGCATATGAGGCTGACAGCGGCGAAGCACCGCCTTTATTCTCGCCGACAGCTCCTTGTTGTCAACGGGCTTTACCATATAGTCGTCGGCGCCAAGCTCAAGTCCCAACACCTTGTCGAAGACGTCGCCCTTTATGCTTGTGATTATTATCGGCTTCGCGCTGTTTTCGCGGATCTCGCGGCATACCTGCCAACCGTCCTTCTTGGGAAGGGTTATATCAAGGATAACGATGTCGGGATCGTACATTTTAAAGAAGCTGATGCCCTCGCTTCCGTCGGTCGCGACCTTAACGTCGTATCCCTCGTTTTCAAAATATGTTTTGACCGACTCGCTTATGGCAAGCTCGTCCTCTATTACGAGAATTTTCGTATCCATCATTGTTAGACGTCCTCCGGGTATTATATGTCTTTTTGTGCGCGAGAAATTCATAATATGAACGGATTTTACCGTTCAATTCAAGTATAGTCGCATTATAGGAATTTTGTGTGAAAAATGTCTGAATTTTGAACGAACTTTACACAATATTCAAGTTCGTTAAATTTACGGTCACACCAAATTCGATTAATATTTATCGCTTGTTAATAATTATACCATAAAAATTGCGATTTGTACAGTATTTTTTAAAAAATTTTGATTAAATTTTTAATATTTTTGAGATTATCTTTAAATTTAATTAAGATATTGCTCTTGAAATCTTCAAAATTTTGTATTATAATGTATTTATAATAGCTATCTATGCGAATTTTCAGGAAAGACAGGTATAAATAGAATGAAAC
>JAZSJO010000171.1:0-4222 GCA_045534365.1 Eubacteriales bacterium | reverse complement strand
AGTTTATAAGTAAAAGAGATTTGTCATTATGAGGAACGAGCGAATACGAAGGGAGACGAAGATGTCCCTTGGATTCAAAGAAAGAGAGATATTTTTCTCTTAGATCGTTGAGTGATGTCCACTGCATAGTTTTATATGATCCTTTCAAAATAATTACAATATTAAATATGATTTTGCACACATATATTTAATTATATCACCGAAAAGTCTTCAAGTCAAGTGATTTTGGCGGAAAGTTGAGCGATTTTGAGAGAATTTTGTAAACGATGCCTCTGCTTCCCTTCCGCTCTGCGTAAAAATAGCAAAAGCGCGAGTTTCCTCGCGCTTTCAAGCTATATAAAGTTAATTTACTTTTCAAGTGTCTCATACAGCGCCGCGCCGATAGCAGTGCCGTAGCTTGCGTTTTCGGGAATTATGAAATTGATCCCAAATGAATCAAGTTCCGCGAAGACGTCTCTGACAGGCTTTATCGTCGTTAAGTTCCCTACGAGTACTACGTTCTTGACACCGTGTCCGCGAGCAGTAAATATTGCCATCATAGCGATAGTCTCGGTCACCATATTGGCAACTCCAAGCGCAATATCTCCCGTACTTGCCATATCCGAGAGCTTACCGAAATTGGACGCGGTCAGATTTTCGTTTACACCAGTAAACTTTGCGTTTTTGGATATATCTCCGACTCGAAGGTCGATATTGGCAAGGTCGCCGTCGGCGCATACCTCCTCGATATGCTCGATCGTATCGATACCCGTCATTTTTTTTGTAAGACCGAGCAGAGTTCCTCCTCCGACACCCGTGCCACCGAGATAATCTATAATAGTTTCGTTTTTCGTCTTTTTTGCGTGTATAAGTGCCGTACCCGTGCCCATACTTACGATAATTGCTTCGTCAAGTCCCGAAAGATAGAGGCCGCCGAGTCCAACCGCGGAAAATTCCGGAACGGAACGGCAATCAAGTGAATAGATGGGCTGCTGCATATGTGTTGAGCCGACGCCCGTGATCATTATTTTCTCGATATCGTCGAGAGAAAGGCGGTTTTCAGTGGTGAATTTACCGAGCGCGCCGTAAATTGAGGTTATAGGGTCGGTAGCGCGGACGAAAAGCGGAGTGATAAGCTTTTTATCATTATCGTTGCTACTGAAGCCGACTATCTTGGTAGTGCTTCCGCCTACGTCTATACCGATTACGCATTTTGCTTTTTTGCTTACATTGCTCATTATATCGATTCCTTTCATCAAGGATTTTGGGATAAAACAAATATTTACAACTTAATTATAACACTATCTTGAAAAAAATGCAAGATGGTGTTATAATAATATTCGGGAATTTTACAAAAAAGATCGAATTGTATTCATATTTTACGAAAGGTACGATAAAAATGGCATTTGACGCAGGTATGCTTCGCTGTGTGGTCGAGGAGATAAAGGAGACCGCGCAGGGCGGCAGGATCGAAAAAATATATCAGCCAGAAAAGGACGAGATAATCCTTCAGATGAGAACTATGCGAGGCGGCAGACGTCTGCTTATCAACGCAGGCTCAAACTGTCCTCGAATTGGCTTTACCTCTGTTCAACGCGAGAATCCTATGCAGGCGCCTATGTTCTGTATGCTTCTCCGTAAGCATCTGACGGGTGCTATGCTTTCGCGCATCGAGCAGATGGGCTTTGAGCGCGTTGTAAAGCTGACCTTCGACACGAGAGACGAAATGGGCTTTGAGTGCAAGAAATATCTGATAGCAGAGGTTATGGGAAAATACAGTAACCTCATCTTTGCCGATGAAAAAATGAAGGTGATATCGGCGTTAAAAACGATAGACTTTACTACGAGCAGTCTCCGTCAGGTCTTACCCGGCATGACGTACGAGCTTCCTCCCGCGCAGGATAAGCTTGATCCCACAAGCACAAGCTTTGAAGAATTCTCTGCCCGATTTGACGAGTTTCCTCGCGAAAAGAGCGCGGATAAGTTTATAACCTCGACGTATCTCGGAATCGCCACGAGCGTCGCCCGTGAGATCGTAGCGAGGACTTGCGGTAGGTTTGACGCCGCGCTCGCCGAGGTCAGCGTTAAGAACCTTTACCGTGAATTTTCGGGTGTTTTTGAGGATATGTCGAACGGTGTTTTCTATCCCACGGTAATTCTTGAAAAATCCCTTCCCATTGAATATTCGTTTATAAAATTAGACTATTACGGCGCGGAGTTCGAATACAGAAGCTTTGAGAGCGCATCGGATGCTCTTGATCTATACTTTGCCAACCGCGACCGCGATCAAAGAGTAAGACAGAGGGCGGCAGATATCCTGCGTCTGCTCACAAATGCGGAGACGAGGCTTATCAAGAAGATAGACGCGCAGGAGAGCGAGCTTGCCGATTGCGAGAAGGGTGAGCAATACAAGGCGCACGGCGATCTTATTACCGCAAACATTTATAAGCTGAAGCGCGGAGATAAATCGGTCGAGCTTATCAACTACGAGAGCTGGAATGAGGAAAAGCAGGATTTTGACACTACGGTGATCGAGCTTGACGAGCGTCTTTCCCCTGCCTCTAACGCGCAGAGATATTACAAGCTTTATAATAAGTCTAAAACGGCAAAGGTCGAGCTTGCGAAGCAGCTTACGGCGGCGAGAAGTGAGCTTGAGTATATTTATTCTGTATTCGACGCGCTCGCGAAGGCCGAGACGACCGCAGACCTTTCGGAGATACGCGACGAGCTTTACCGAAGCGGTTACGCTTCCAAAATGAAGGGCTATGCAGCACCCAAAAAGCAACCTGCTCCGACTATTGCGGAGTTTGTCACTACAAACGGCTACCGCGTGCTTTGCGGTAAGAACAACTATCAGAACGAGTATATTACCCACAAATTAGCCGAGAAGCACGACTATTGGTTTCACGCAAAGAATATGGCAGGCTCACACGTCCTTATGGTAACAAACGGCGAAGAGCCGCCCGCTGAGGATTTTACCGACGCTTGCGAGATAGCGGCTTACTATTCAAAGGCAAAAGGAGCTTCGAGCGTTGAGGTAGATTATCTTTTTGCACGCGGTGTTAAAAAGGTCTCGGGAGCAAAGCCCGGATTCGTGATCTATCATAATAATTGGTCGGCCTTCGTTTCACCTGATGAAGAAAAGATAAAAAGGATGAGGAAAAAATAAAAACCTTTGCTTAAAATTAAGGAGTTTATGATTATGACCACGCCGAGCTTGCTTACGGTGAAAAAAAGCAAAAGGGTACGGCAAATTATTACTCGGCTTTAGGTGCTTGAGATAAGAGCTGCTTTTCACCATTTAAAGTCGTCTGTGATTCCGCCGGAGGAAGAGGATACGCGGCTAAATGAGTGACGTTGAACTCAGATCAACAACAAAATTAAGCTTGACTATATAACGAAAAACGGATATTCAACGCCATAAGGCTTGAGCATCCGTTTTTCGTTTTGTTATTCTATTAAATTACATCCTTGACGATATCACCGATGCCGTTCAATACGTACTTGGGGCGATATGGGAATTTATCGATATCTTCCTTTGCGGTAACACCCGAAAGGACGAGCACGGTATCAACGTTGGATTCGATTCCCGCAATGATATCGGTGTCCATTCTGTCACCAATGAAGGCAATATCAGCGCTATGGCATCCAAGTATTCGGAGACCGTGACGAAGCATCAGGGGATTAGGCTTGCCAACGAAATAAGCCTTCTTACCCGTTGCTATCTCAATAGGAGCGACAAGCGAGCCCGTCGCGGGCATAATACCGTTGGTCGTAACTCCGATAGGATCGGGGTTCGCGCCGATAAGCTTTGCTCCTTTATTGATAAGCGCAATTGCTTTTTCGATTTTCTCAAAGGAGTATGTTCTCGTCTCGCCAATGACAACGTAATCGGGATCAACGTCGTTCATATATATCTTGTGGTCGTAAAGAGCCTTCGACAATGCCGCCTCTCCTATAACGTATGCTGTGCATCCGGGCGCCTGACTGTGCAGAAATTCCGCGGTTGCCATTGCGCTGGTGTAAAAATGATCAGCGGATACCGAAAGCCCCATTCTTTCAAGCTTCATGCTCAGTTCGTGGGGAGTTCTTTCGGGGCTGTTGGTGAGAAAAACGAACTTTTTGCCGTTGTCGAGCATCCAGTTGACGAATTCTCGCACGCCGTCAAGGATCTTGTCGCCGTGATAGATGACACCGTCCATGTCGCAGATAAATCCCTGTTTTTCAATAATGTTCTTCATTT
>JAZSJO010000206.1:0-6904 GCA_045534365.1 Eubacteriales bacterium | reverse complement strand
TATTTTCGTAGGGGACGGCGCCTTCGACGTCCCGTATATAAACGCCTAAATTTTTCGCAACGGCGGGAGCAAGCCCCCGCCCTACAACAAAGTGCATCTCACCGCTAAACTGCAATTTAGCAGTCTTTCAAGCGGTCTCCGCCTTCCTACGCTTTGAAAAGGGCAGCCTTGAAAGCTCCTTCTCCCCAAACACGCCAAGCAATACCGCCAGAAGAAGATATAAAATTCCCGCAAGTCCCACGCACGCAAGCGTCAGAATTCCCGACGGCTCAATACGAGTCAGCGCGAAATTATATATAGCTCTCGCCGCCACCACCGACACCGCCGCCGCGGCAAACGGTCTGAAAAATATCTTATCTATCGACGGGAGCGTGGGAAGTCTTCTGCAAATAAACGCGAAATTTATAAGATTTATTATAAGGTCGCAAAGAAAGGTGCTTACGGGCGCGCCTACGATACCGATATCCTTATTGCCGATAAGGATATACGCCACGGCTATCTTTACTATCGCTCCCACCGCCATCGACAGTATCGGCACGGATGCTCTTGAATACGCCTGAAGAATGGCGTTCGTCACGGTTATCATACACGACAGCGTCACAGAAAAGCCAAGTATCGTGAGCAGAGGCGCGGCGGTATCTATCGCCTCGCTCTCTCCCTTGAATATAAGCTCGAGTATAGGGCGCGAAAAGAGAGCCGATCCCACGGATACGGGGGCGGATATAAAGGTCGTCAGCTTCATTGCGTTGAAGACCGAATCGCTCTGCCCCTCTCTGTCCCCCGAAGCGATCGCCGAGGAAAGCGCAGGCACTAAGGGGAGCGCTATCGAGCTTATAAGCGCGGGAGCAAGGCTGAAAAGAGGCACGGCGAGCGTGGTATAGCTTCCGTACGCAGAGAACGCCGCAGAGCTGCTATATCCCACGCTCTGCATTCTCCGCAATATCATCGTCATATCGATAAGCTTCGTCATGCTTATGACCGCCGAGGAGAGAGTTACGGGTATCGCCGTTCTCAAAAGCTCTGCCATAATTCCCTTCTCTCGCTTGACCTCAAGCAGACCTTCCCCACCCGCGCCCTTAAATTTCTTCATCAGCATAAGATAGAGCGCCGACACCGCCGTTCCAAGTGTCAGACCTAAGACCGCAAAGGCGGCGACGAGCTCGGTATCAAGCCCCATATAGAGTGCCACGCCCGCGAAGATAAGTCCCAAGACAAGCTTGCCGAGCGCCTCGATTATCTGCGAGATCGCCGTGGGAGCCATTCTTCCAAAGCCCTGAAAATAGCCTCTGTAGGCGCTTGAAAGGCAGATAAAGAAGACCGTCGGCGCGATAGCGTATATGCAATAAAGCGCCCTGTCACTTCCCAAAAAGGATGCGAACGGTCTTGCAAAGCCGAGCATTATAGCTCCGCCCGCAACGCCGAGAAGCAGGAAAAGCCTCATCGCCACCCGAAAGATGCTCTTATCTTCCCCGTCTCCCCGTGACAGCGACGACGATATCATCACCGACATCGCCACGGGCAGTCCCGCCGTTGAAATAACGCAAAAGAGCGTATATATCTCGTAAGCCGAATTAAAATATCCCATGCCCTCGCTACCCAAGAGCCTGAGCATAGGAATCTTATAGATGAGTCCGATTATTTTAACTATGACGGCAGACAGAGAGAGAATGAGAACTCCCGACATAAAATTACTGCCTTTTTTCGTCCTTTTTTCCCGTATCTCCGCCACAAATACACCTCAGATCAATCGAAATAGTGAGAAATGACCTTCCGAGCCTCGCTCTTTAGCCTCTCTTCATCAATTGAAGTGTATGCGCCGTTTTCGTAAAGTATGTTACCGTCACACATAGTCATAAGTATATCCGACTCGTTCATACTGTAGCAAACGGTGGATTCAAAGCTATACGACGGTATGTTATTGAACGATCGCATATCGACGAGCAGAAGGTCTGCCTTATAGCCTACCTCTATCCTGCCGCAATCCTCTCTGCCCTGCGCTCTCGCTCCGTTCTCGGTCGCCATTTTTATCATATCAGACGCCAGAGTGACCGAGGGATCAAGGTCGTTGCCCTTGTGTATGAGGGCGGCGAAGTGAAGCTCGCGAAGCACGCTCAAGCGGTTATTCGACGCCGCGCCGTCGGTGCCGAGGGCGATATTCACGCCCGCGTCCTTCATCTTCTTATAGGGCATAATGCCGCTTCCGAGCTTGAGATTGCTGACGGGATTGTGGGCTACCGTAACGCCCTTTTTCGCCATTATTGCGATATCCTCGTCGTCTACCCAAACGCAATGTGCCGCGGTGGTGGGAGAATCAAGAACTCCCGTCCTATCAAAAAATCTTACGGGCGTCATTCCGTGTCTTTCTATACACTCGTCGTGCTCGGACGCGGTCTCGGAGATATGCACCTGCATTCCCGTTCCAAGCTTTTTCGTTAGCTCGCCGAGATAGCGACAGCATTTTTCAACGTTGGTATATTCCGCGTGGAGCGAGGTATCTATCTTTATTCTGCCCTCTGCCTTGCCGTGCCATCTTTCAAATACGTCGATAGCCTCAAGCACTCGCGCGTCGTTCGCCGCGTCGATCTCGGGATCGAACGAGACTATCGAGCGCGAAAGGTTTGCCTTCACTCCGCATTCCTCGACCGCACGCGCGGTTGAATCAAGGAAAAAGTACATATCCGAGAAGGATACGACGCCGTTTCTTATCATTTCTGCGATGGCGAGCTTTGAGCCGTAATAGACGCTTTCGTCGCTGAGACGGTCCTCGGCGGGAAAGATACGCTCGTTAAGCCAACGCGAGAGAGGCAGATCGTCACCGTACCCGCGGAAAAGCGTCATTGCGCTATGGCAGTGGGCGTTATAGAACGCGGGCAGTAAAAGATTTCCGTTGCACTCGATCACCCTGTCCGCGCGCATAACGGGGTTTGGCGAACCTATATAAGCTATCCTGCCGTCCTTTACGAGCAGATCGACCGAACTCTTATATCCCAGACTCTCGGGAAGATTTGCATTTTTAAAAAGAATACTCATTTCAACTTCCTATTGATTTAATTAAACAAATTCCTTATACAGAGAATTCTCGGAGATCACCGAGCTGTCTATACCCTCGATCCCGTCAAACATTTCAAGTATACGCCTTCCCTTTTCATAATGGGCGTCGCTCTCGCTCATACCCGACAGAAGTCGGCGCAGATACGGAGCTAAAACGTTCAACTCATACGCGTGGGTAGTGTCTATCTTTATATCGCAGAGGTCAAGATGAGGAAAGATATTTATATCCTCGTTTCGCCTTACCCCGTCCCACAAGGAAAAAGTAAACTCGGCGTCAGCGCCTCTGAAATTATTGTCTCTCACGAGTCTGCGGCAGAGACGGATAAAATCCGAATCGAATCTCCTGCCGCAAACCTCGATATCGCTCCAGGGGTAAACGTACATAACCGAGCCTCCGCTGTGCCCGATTATCTCGGCGATCTTGGGATAAAGCACCTGAATGCCCTCAAAGACGAAAACGTCGTCCTCGCGCGCCTCTATCTCCTGATACGACTGTCTCTTTCCCGAAGTGAAATCAAAGACGGGCTTTATCGCCTTGCCCGTGGAAAAGAGCTTGTCGACGAAGCGGTCAAGCTCCTCTGTATCGAGCGTGTCGGGAGAGTCGAAATCCAGCTTTGAAACGTCGGCGTCCTCAAGCTCCGCGCGCGAGAACACGTCCTTGTAAAAGTCGTCGAGAGAGATAACGTGTATCCTCTTGCCCTTCTCCGAAAAATGCGATATAAGCTTTTTCGCCGCAGTGGTCTTTCCCGAGCAGGTAGGTCCCGTAAGACCTATTATCTTCGCCTTTTTCTCGTCCGCAAGTATTCTTGCCGCGTCACTGAGCCTGCGGTCAAAATCGTCGTCGCATTCCTTTACAATATCGGGAGTTACTTTTATATATCCTTTTAAACAAACGTCTTTGGTTACGAAATCGTATTTCACAGGTAACGCCTCCTATCAGTACCGCGACAAACGGAATATATCAGACGAGCCCGTGCTTTATATAGAAATCACGCGCCGCCTGCAGCTTTTCATCACTCTTATCCTCCGCAAGATATTCGTATGGATATTTCTGATTGAAAAACCTTTCTATCGTTCGTTTTTCGCCGTTTTTATGTTCAAAATCCACGAATTTCGATACCGCGCCCGCTCCCGCGGCGAATATCGAATGTATCTCCTCCATCATATATATGTTGTAAAGTCCTTTTTTGCCATCGAGAGCAAAGCCGACGTTTTCGTAGTTGCCGACCGTGTTCTTCTGCCTGTACATATAGTAGGGCTGATATCCCTCGTGCTGAGCCTTTATCTGCGAATAGTCAACGCATTTGCCCACGTCGCCGCCGCGCACCGAATAGATATGGCTGAAATTCTTGAGCGCGTCGCTCGCCTTCTTTACGCTGAAGGTGTGCACCGTCACGTTTTCGGGACGAAGCGATATTATCTTATCGTACGACGCGGCAAAGCTCGCGAATTTGTCACCCGGAAGCCCCGCGATAACATCGGTATTTATCGTCGGGATACCCGAATTCCGCGCTATATCGTAGGCGCGCAGAAAATCGTCCGCGGTGTGCGAGCGACCGATAATACGCAAAACGTCGTCGTTGAGAGTCTGCGGATTGACGCTGATACGGGTGATCCCGTGAGACGCCGCAACTCTCATCTTCTCCTCGGTTATAGTGTCGGGTCTGCCCGCCTCAAGCGTATATTCTTCCACAGTTGAAACGTCGATATTCTCTTCAACGACCGAAAGAAGCCAAGATAGCTGAACTTCATCGAGTATGGTGGGCGTTCCGCCGCCTATGTATATCGTCTTTACGTTGAGACCGAGCTCTTTTATGGTGTCAAAGGTCTTTTTTATGTCCTTACCAAGAGCTATGAGATAGTCGGGTATCGTTGAAAGGAGCTTTTTTGAAGTATATGACACGAACGAGCAATACGCGCATCTCGTGGGGCAAAAGGGTATAGAAATATAGACGCTGCACGCCTTCGGATCGGCTTTTTCCACGAATTCCGCCTCGTTGAGCGCAACCGCGGTGGCTAAAGCCGCCTTTTTGGGTATGACGAAGTAATCGCTGACGAGCGACTTCTTCACCTTCGTCTTTGAAACTCCGCTTTTGAGCATCTCGGTCGCTACCTTTGAAGGTCTCACGCCTACGAGCATACCCCAGGAGGGACGGTAACCTATCACCTCGCTGCAAACAGACAGCACCGCGTCTCCCACGGCGATCTTTTTGAGTCTGTCGTAGGTTATATCGTCGCGCAGAGGATATATCTTTTCGCAGAAAGCGAATTTTTCGTCCAGGGAAAGCTCGGCGACGACCTTGACTCCCTCGTCGTTCTCCTCAAGAGATAGCGTCAGCTCGGGTGAGACGGTCTCGGGGTCTGCGTCTGCCTTATCGGAAAATCTCTCTCCCGGGAAGAATATCATACACAGAGTCTGAACGTAATATTCATTTATGTTTCCGCTTATATGAAGCTTCATTTACTTTCTGCCGCCTTTCAGACTTTTTTCTTTTTCAGGACTTCGCTGTCCATAACTATGGTAACGGGGCCGTTATTTACGAGACTGACCTCCATGTGCGCGCCGAAGACTCCGCTTCCGACCTGCCTCAGCTCCGCCGCCATAAGAGATTTGAAGTATTCGTAGAGCCTGTCCGCCTCCGCGGGAGGAGCAGACTCAAGATAATCGGGTCTGTTTCCGTGCTTGTAGTTTGCCATAAGGGTAAATTGCGAAATCACAAGCGCCTCGCCGTCGATATTCTTGAGCGAAAGATTCATCTTGTCGTTTTCGTCGGTAAAGATGCGCAAATTACATATCTTCGTGGCGAGAAGACGCGCGTCCTCCTCGGTGTCTCCGTTCGCGACTCCGAGAAGTATCATAAGTCCCTCTCCGCATCTGCCGACTATTTCTCCGTCAACTCTGACGCTTGCTTCCTTTACTCTCTGCAATACTGCTTTCATCGTCCTGTTTTCCTTGTACTTTTTATTATTTGTGCACTTTAAAATTCACTCGCAACACGATTGAAGATAGTCTCCGTCTAAAATCGTTGCCATTTAGTTGGATAGTATGTCTTTTTTAGTCTATCCTTTCGGGAAGTTTTGAGGGTTCCAAGGGAACTTTTTCAAAAGTTCCCTTGACGCGCCCTTAAGAAAAGCCGCGGGCGACGCTCTCAACTCCCTCGAGGGAGCGCAAGCGCGAGACGATCGAATTATAATGCTCGATATTCTTACAGCTTATCTTAAGGCTGATTATACATCTGCCACTGTTTCTCTTCTGCGAATTGACGTGAAGGATAGCCACCTTCATATCGGCAAGCGCCACGGCAACGTCGGCAAGCATACCCACTCTGTCCTCGGTAAAGAGCTGGAGCAGAGCCTCGTAGACGTTCTTGGCGCTGCCGACGTTCTCGGACTCTTCCCAATACGCCGCCTTCCAACGCTCGCGGTTCTCCTCGTTCTTCATGCCCTCGATAACGTTGGGGCAATCCTTTTTATGAATAGAGATACCGTATCCCTTTGTAACGAATCCGACGACGTCGTCGCCCGGCAGAGGGTTACAGCACTTGGCAAACTTGACCTGACAGCCGCTCTCGCCGTCAACGATAATGCCGCTGTTTGACTTCAGATGCTTGGGCTTGACGCTCTTCTGAACGAGGCTCTCCTCGGTGACCTCAACGACCTCGGGCTCGACCTCCTTATACTTGGACACCTCGTCTCTCAGCTTGTTCGCAAATTTGTTCAGCGGGATTCCGCCGTAGCCTATGGTGTTATACAGATCGTCGGCGCTTGCGAAGCCTATTTTCTGGGAGACGGTCGCGACTATCTCGCTTCTCTGCTGCTCGTTGAGCTTAACGTTGTACTTCTTGATCTCACC
>JAZSJO010000062.1:0-4253 GCA_045534365.1 Eubacteriales bacterium | reverse complement strand
CTCTTTAAGCGGCGTTTCTTTGGTTCGTTTCTTTCCGCTGGTGGAAAGAAATGAACAAGAAAACATTTCGATAAATCAAAATTTGAAAACTACTCTATTATACTATAAGATATTCAACGCCCTCAAGGCTCTCCTTACTGTCGTAGGCGGCAGAGCCGTTCAGCTTATTTGCAGAGATAAGCTCGTCGGCAGGCTTTGCGTATCTTTTTGCAACACTCCAAAGGCTGTCGTCTCCCGAGGGATAGCACACGATAATATCGCCCCGTCTCCGCTCTATATTATCCTTGAAGCTTACCGAGTCAAGCATCCTCTCCTCTCTTTCACCCCAGACCATACCTCTCATACAGATCTCGGCATCAACGCCTATCCTCTCTCCGTCAACTCTCGCTCTCGCGGATACGACGTCACCCTCGTACAACGCCTTATTTCTACCGTCCGTGTATACGTTAGCCTCGTATCTGTACGGGAATTCAATATCCTCCGTGGAAAACTCGCCGTCTCTTTCGACCATGAGAGAGATTCTGACTCTTCCCTGCGACACGCATCTGTCGCCAGCAAAAGCACTCTCCTCGGGACAAACGACACCGCTGACGTCTATTACGTTAACGAGCGAGGTGATCCCTGCCTCCTCAAGCGTCATAGAATCATTCAGGGTAAAGTTTCCGCCGAAAGCCGCTCCGTCACGCAAAAGCAAAGGCGACTTATACTCACACTCGGTCTCTCTTTCAACCGAATAAACGTCCTTTACGTATCTTGTCTTCTCTCTTCCGTACGCGGTACATTCGAGTATCAGAGCGCAATCTGTAATTATTCTGTGCTCCTCAACGTTGATGCTCATCTCGCTGACGCTTCCCCTTACGCATGCGCCGGCTCCGCTCTGTACGCCCTCCGCCGCAACGGTCTGTGAAAATGGTATTTTTCGGATAACGCTATAAGGCGCACTTTCATCATCACGACACAAAAGCATCTTAAGATAAAGCTCTCCTCTGCAATTAAGCGCGTTTTGAGAAGCGCTCACCTCGCCTATAAGCGTTTTTGCGTCTGCGCAGACGACTCTGATATCGCCGTCCCTGCTATCGCATATCATCTCGTCGGAGAGGCGAAGCACCTCGCCAACGCTCGTGTAAGCGCGAGCCGACTCGCTCTCGGATTCAAGCGTCTGAAGCTCGTCGCCCTCTCTGTCAAAGCCGTCCTCAACAGCCATATCTCCGTATATAAGCGCTCTCGTACGAAGTCTGCATTTTATATTAAGCTTACGCGGTGACGTCACTCTTCCGCTTATCATATCGGGAGCGACCGAGGCGTATCCCGTCATATTCGAAAGCGCCGCGCCGTTTTCACTCTCGAGAGGAACGCTTACCTTATATTCGCTTGAAAGCGGGGCGCAATAGACCTTATTGTCACTTCCCGTATATAATACGTAGTAATCTATTCCTCCCGCAAACTCTGCTTCCCTGTCGCCTATATATTTCGAAGCGGGAAGCACCGAGGCGTTTACCCTGAGAAGCCTTTTGATCTCGGGCTGATAATCGGGGAGCGTAAATTCTCCCGAAAGCTCCGTGGTCACCGTCTTATCGCAAACGGGAAGCTGAATATATCCGCCTGCGCCGTATCCGTTGTATTGTTCCATAACTATCCCTCCGCTGTGTTTTTCAATAAACGATATGCTTATCCTTCACACTTTATGACAGAAAATCACTAATCTGCTTCCTCTTACATAAAATATAGTAAAACCCAATTTGGAGGCATTATGTTAGTCTATAAGGAATACAACCGCGCAAGAGCGGTCGAATACGCAAGGCGTTGGGCATTCTCGCGCAATCCGCTTTTCGCTAACTTTGCAGGACGCGGCGGAGATTGCACGAGCTTCGTTTCTCAGAGCATATACGCAGGCTCCTGTCAGATGAATTTCACCGAAAATTTCGGTTGGTATTACATAAACGAAAACGACCGCGCACCCGCCTGGAGCAGCGTCGAATATTTCTACGATTTCATCACGGGAGCTCCCGCATTCAGCACGCAGAACGGAAATATAGGCCCATACGGCATAGAGGTCGACAGCACCCGCGCTATTGAGGGCGACGTGGTACAGCTTGCCGACGAGACGGGAGATTTTTATCACACTCTGCTCATAACGGGATTTTCCGAGGGACAGACTCTCGTCAGCGCGCACACCAACGACGCTCTCGACAGACCGCTCACAGAATACAATTTTTCATCTCTTCGTTATATTCACATCGAGGCGGTCAGGATAGAGGTAGCCGACGACGCCTGCTTCAACGACTTGATCGAAGGCATCTCTCTGAGCATTCCCGAGGAATTGCAAGGAATATAAAATTGAAAAATTGTATCGTTATTGCTTATAGTTCTTGACAAAAAAAGCGATATATGTTAAAATTAATATATCTTATAAAATCATAAAGTAAAAATCTTACCGAAGGGATAAAGTTATGGATAAAGCAACGTTAAAGAAATCTCTGCTGATAGCGGCTATCGTGCTGGTCGTTATACTCGTGAGCATTTCTTACTTTTTCACGCTTTACAGAATCAGTAATACCGACGAGATAATAGATAAAATTTTCTCAACTCTCCGTCCCATCATTCTCGGCGCGGTATTTGCCTATATCATGAAATCGACCTGCAATTTTTTCGAAAGAAAGATTGCAAGAGGTCTTTTGAAAAGCAAAAAGAGAGACAGAGACAGAGTTAAGAAATTCGCGGGAATAACCGCTATAATAATTACCTATATAACCTGGATAGCCGTGCTCACGGGACTTTTGTGGATAGCTATTCCTCAGATAATTCAAAGCGTAAGTAAATTCGTAAACGAATTGATAATAAAGATCCCCGAATATATCGACATAGTCGTGGAATGGGAGCAGAAATTCCTTGAGGACAACGAGATGCTCCGTCCCTATTTCGACAAAGCGATAGTCTGGCTCATCGAATGGTCGAATACCGACCTCATACCGGGTCTTCAGGGGCTCGTTTCGCAGATAATCCCCATGCTTCTCGGCGTCGTCACCTCTATCGTCGATATCGTGATAGGCCTCGTTATCTCTTTCTTCATTCTTCTTGGCAGAAAGACTCTGGCAAAGAAATCGACCCTTTTCCTCCATTGTCTTTTCAAGGAGAAGACCGTCAACGTCATTGCCGAGGAATTTAGATTCGCCGACAAAATGTTCAGCGGATTTCTTGAAGGTAAGGTGATCGACTCCGCCATAATCGGACTTATCTATTACGTCGTGCTTGAAATAATGGGCGTTCCCTATCCCGCTCTCGTTGCGGTGATCTGCGGTGTTACGAATATAATTCCCATCTTCGGCCCCTTTATCGGAGCTATTCCCTCGGGATTTATCATTCTTACGGCAGATCCCATAAAGGTGATCCCCTTCGTTATCTTCGTCGCAGTTATTCAGTTCCTCGACGGTTATATCATTGATCCTCATATCGTCGGCGGCAACATAAAAATGTCGTCCTTCTGCGTCATCTTCGCCGTTATCCTTTTCGGCGGACTCTGGGGCTTTACGGGACTTCTGATCGGCGTTCCCACCTTTGCGGTAATATACGACATATTCAGAAAGCTTGCAATATACCTTCTCGGCAAGAGAGGCAAGGGCGAGCTTCTCGAAAAATATCTGCCAGCACCCGTAATCAAAGCGCCTCAACAGCGTCGCAAAAAGAGCAAATGCCTTTTCTCATCTTCAAAAGGCAAGGCCGAGACCGAGGCAAACGCAACCGCTTCGTCAAAAAAGCCTGAAGCGCAGGAAAACGAAGCTGAAAAGAGCGAAACCGACAAATAATAAAGCGAAAAACGCTTCATCTATCGGATGAAGCGTTTTTTATTCGTTAAATAAATTCAGCTATTCTGTAGCCTTTTTTGTAATCGCACTCGATAATATTTCTCCCGCCGATAACGTTTGCTTTTTTGTTAATATTGCAGACGTGCACCGCGATATTTCCAATCCCAATCTCTCTATCCCTTGAGAGTCCTGACACAAGCTCCTGCGCGGATGCCTCTTCGTTTTCGTCCAAATAATACAAAATATCGTACTCGGCTCTCGTAAGCTTCATATTATATCCGATATAATAGACCTTCTTCTCTTTTCTGTCAAAATCAAGTAAGCAATTCATATTCTGTCCTTTTAAACTTCATGATCCCGCGACTCTGAACTTTCGCTCGCGCCAAAGTACCTTTTAGCCGTTCCTCTTCCTTCGCTCGCCGTCAGAGCAAGGCTCTGACGGAGTCCGAT
>JAZSJO010000108.1:0-3827 GCA_045534365.1 Eubacteriales bacterium | reverse complement strand
AAGCATTATCATTTCTGGGGCGCTGCGGCAGATGCCGTTGAATTTACCCTTGAGCAGAGCGTCGGGGAGCTTCCCACGGGAAAATATAACTATTCTATCTCGATAATGGGCGGTGACGGCGGCGTTACCGACATCTACGCCTACGTAAAGATAAACGGCGAGATAGCCTACAAGGCGGAGACGGTCATTACGGTCTACGACGAATGGCGCACCGCAGCCATAAACGGCATCGAATATAACGCGGGCGACGATATCGCAGTGGGCATATACGTCAAGTGTACGGGCCCTAACGCATGGGGCAAGATAGACGACGCGACCTTAAATTCGGTCAAGGAATAAAACGGACGGAAATAT
Organism: Eubacteriales bacterium; assembly: GCA_045534365.1. Classification (GTDB taxonomy): domain Bacteria; phylum Bacillota; class Clostridia; order Oscillospirales; family CAG-272; genus SVTX01. The sequence continues at coordinate 3,473 of JAZSJO010000108.1, read as the reverse complement.
TATGAAGAATATATTAAAAAATGCTTTAACGGTCTTTTTGGCGCTGTCGATGCTCATTTCATTGACCGCGCTTAGCGGATGCGGAGAGAGGAAGGCTATGGCAGACCCGATAGACGATAATTACAGAACCTTTTATCAGATATTCGTCGGCTCGTTCTCGGATTCAAACGGAGACGGCTTTGGCGACATACGCGGAATAATCAACCGCCTCGATTACCTGAACGACGGAAATATCAATTCGGGCAAGAGTCTTGGAGTGCAGGGAATATGGCTGTCCCCGATCTTCAGCTCGCCCTCGTATCACAAATACGACGCAAAGGATTATTATCAGCTTGATTGGCGATTTGGCGAGGAAAAGGACTTAAAGGAGCTTATCGACCTCTGCCACGAGCGCAACGTAAAGATCATTCTTGATCTCGTGATAAACCATACCTCGAGTCAGCACGAATGGTTTCTTGAATTCAAGCAGGCGAGAAAGAGTGGAGACACCGAAAATAAGTATTACGATTATTATACCTGCGTCACCGAGGCAGAGAAGGTAAAAGGCAGGACTTATCAGAAGATAGCGGGAGTCGACGCGTATTTTGAGTGCAACTTTTCGGGGGATATGCCCGAGCTTAATTTCGACGATCCCGAGGTGAAGGAGGAAATGCTTGATTTAGCCAAGTATTACCTCGATCTCGGCGTTGACGGCTTCAGATTCGACGCGATAAAGTATATCTATTTCGGTGATACCGAAAGATCGGTCGATTTCTGGGAGTGGTATATGGAGGAGCTTCGCGAATATAAGCCCGATATATATTGCGTGGGCGAGTGCTGGTCGGGAGAGAGCGAGATACTCGACTACTACGGCGCGATGAATTGCTTTAATTTCGCTATGTCGCAGGCAGAGGGCGTTGCGGCTAAAGCTGCGAAGGGAAGCTCGATATCAACGTATATAAACTATATCGATTCGTATCAGGAAAAGGTGATGTCGAAAAATCCCGACGGAATGGCGATGCCTTTTCTCTCAAATCACGATATGGACAGAATAGCGGGCGCGTTCGTTACCGAAAATAATATGAGAATGGCGGCAAACCTCTATCTGCTTTCTCCCGGCTCTCCCGTTATCTATTACGGAGAAGAGATCGGAATGAGAGGCTCGCGAGGAAGCGCAAATACCGACGCAAACCGCCGTCTCGCGATGCTCTGGGGCGACGGAGATCTCGTCCGCGATCCTATAGGCGCGACGTATCCTGCCGACAAGCAGATAGCTTCTACCGTAGCGGAGCAGATCGAGGACGAGAACAGCCTTTACAATTATTATTGTAAGCTTATATCGGTGAGACATAAGTATCCCGCCATCGCGCGAGGGGATTACGATGCCGTAAGCACCTCGGAGAAGAACGTTGGCGGCTTCCTCGTCGAATATAAGGGAGAATATATCGGTCTTTTCCATAACACCTCAACCGAGGAGATAACCGTCGATCTGTCCGAGCTTAAGGGACTTGACGGACGCGTCTTCAAGAAGATATGCGACTATATCGGAATGGGCAAGGCGAAGCTTGACGGCTCTGTACTGACCATCGGCGCGCAGACGAGCGTGATTTTAAAATAAAACATAAGAGTAATGAAAGGGTAACTATGGAAAATAAATTCGTAGTCAATATCATCCACCGTCCCGAGCTTTCTCCCGAATACGCCGAAAAGGCGCTCGGAAAGGGCAAGGGCGTTCGCGACGAGTCTCTGGATATCTTCAGATTTCAGCAGGATTGCGCGCACAAATACGGACTTAAGACCACTATCCAGATAACCTACGCGTCTCTCTTTTCCGACGTGATAGTCGAGCTTGCAAAGGAAGAGCACGAAAAATACGGCGACGAGATAGGTCTCTCGCTTCTCGGTCTGCCTTGCCCTGAATTCAAGGAAAAGTATAAGACCGAGGACTTTTGCATCTGGATGTTTGATAAGGAGAGAAAAGAAGAGATAATCGACGACGTTTTCGGCAAGTTTTACGATAAGTTCGGCTTTTATCCCGAATCGACGAGCAGCTATTTTCTCGACGCGTATACCATAAATTATATAAAGAAGAATTATCCGAGCGTCAAGTGCGCGGTCGCTACCTGCTGGGAGGAGGGCCCTAAGGCGTATCATACCTGCAATAATTCATGGTACACCTTTATGGACGGAGGCCCGTGGAATCCCTGGATACCCTCGAAGATAAATTCCCATTGTCCCGCGACCGACGCCGATGACGACGCGGGTATCGTGGCGATCCCTCATCTGTCCCGCGACCTTATGGCTTGCTTTGACGGAAACGGCTCGAATTTCGGAACGCATCCGCAGAACGTTTTGCGCGGTATGATATATTATAACGACGAGGGTGAGTACGAGTACCCCTATCTCTATAATCTCGTCGACCAATACCGCCACCTTGCGAAATACAACGACGGCTACAGCTATAATATGATGTTCGTAGGTCCCGGCTGGCTCAACCGCCGAGGCAGGTGGGAAGCGCCCTACGAGCTTCTCGCGAAATCCTACGACGACGGTATGAAATATTACGGAAAGCTCAAGAGCGAGGGCAAGCTTGTCGATATGACTATGAGCGAGTTTGCCGATCATTACCGCTCTTGTCATAAGGATTATAACAGAGGCGAGTGCGCTCTCTGGAAGGATATCCTTTACGGAAGCAACAAGGAATATTTCTGGTATGCCGATCCGTCTATGAGGACATGCCTTGATTTCAATCAGGGAGGAGCTATGATAGATCTCCGCCCCTACGTTGCGAGAATTCCGCAGGAGACGGGAATAGGCACGGATAACGTCTACGACGCGTCCTATCCTTATCTTATTCAGATAAACTACCGCGCGGGCTTCTTTACGCACTACGCGGGCGCGGGAACGGTGAGATCCTGCAAGGTAAGCTGTCGTGGTGAGAGTACAGACCTTTGTCTGTGCAGAACGATGGCGAAATATGAAAAAACAGCCGACGGAGTAAGACTTACGGCTAACCCCGTGACCGTGACGCTCGGCGGACTTGATATAGTTATCGAGTCGGCGTTCACATTCGTTGAGGGAGAGGGTAAAATAATTACCGAAAGAAGAATACTCAACGGCCTCGGCGATGAGAGAGTCACGTTTGAGGAATATTTCACGGGTGCGTTCGGAACTACCGAGTATCAGGCGGATATGACCAATATCACCCTCGGAGTTGACGGAGATGAAATGAAATTTTCCTATCTTGGAAGAAAGCTTTCTGCAAACGGCGCAAACAGCGCCTACGTTACTGTACCCGAGGTAATGACCACCGTTGAGATGGGCGGTGACAACGATTTTGCCTTCGTTGAGGAGGGGATCGCTTTCTCACCCGTATATCACTTAGGACTTAGTAAAACGATAAGTAAAGGAGAGGTAAAGATATGGCTCAAGCTACGAAAGGCAAACTGAATTATCGCTGTCCCTCCTGCTTTATGAGAGATATTGACATCGAT
>JAZSJO010000021.1:0-2309 GCA_045534365.1 Eubacteriales bacterium | reverse complement strand
TACGTTGCCGTTTACATAAAGAGCATAATTCCCGAGAGAATGAAGATAAAGCTGGTTATGATAGACTCCTACAAGGGTACTCTCCCTTCAAAGAGGCTGAAATATTTTATCGACGCCAACTCCACATCACACATAGACCGTTGGAGATACTCCCCCGACGGCAGCAGAAAGCTTATTGAAAGTGTATTTTAAATATTAAAGGCAGAGCGAACAGCTCTGCCTTTTTTATCACTCGTCAAGCTTCTTAAGTCTTGCGTAAGTTCCCATGAGCTTCTTAGTGCCCACGCTGTCAAAGATGACCTCGTAAAGCACGTCAGCACCCATAGGCTTTGCGGAGAGTATCTCTCCGCGTCCGAAGGTCATATGCTTCACGATGTCCCCTGCCTTGAAGCTCTGCTTTGCGCTCTGCTCGGGCTTTGAGAATATCGGTTTACCAACCGTGACCTTTTCCTCGGTAAACGCGTTGGAATATCCCGAGAAGGAATACTGCTTCGGCTTTGCTACAGGTGCGTCTGCCCAGGTGTCATTCGGGTCTTTCTGCTTCTCTATGAGCGCTACAGGTATCTCCTTAACAAATTTCGATATAGGATTATACGACGTCCTTCCGTAGAGCATACGGCGCTTGGTGTGCACGATATACAGCTCGTCCTTGGCTCTGGTTATCGCAACGTAAGCGAGTCGCCTCTCCTCCTCCATCTCGTCGTCAGAGCCGAGGATATTCTGCATTCCGGGGAAAATTCCGTCCTCCATTCCGGGCAGAAATACCACGGGAAATTCAAGCCCCTTTGCCGAGTGTATCGTCATCATAACAACGGCATCCGCCGTTTCGTCATATTTGTCCACATCAGACACAAGGGCGTTTTCCTCCAAAAAGCCTGTGAGCGTGGGGATCTCTCCCTCTTTCTTCATTCTCTCGGAGTAGTCTATGATACCCGACACAAATTCCTCAATGTTGTCAAGTCTGTCCTTCTCTTCCTCGCCCGCGTCGATAAGCATCTGCCTGTATCCCGAACGGTCGAGTACCTGCTTCACAAACGCTTCAAGCGTGATATCGGTGTCAAGCAGAGATATAAGATATTCTATAAGCTTGGCAAATCCGAGCAACGTGCTCTCCGAGCGCTTGAGCGCCATATACTTGTCGGCGTTTTTCACTACCTCAAACATCGAGCAGCCCTGCTCACCCGCTATAGCTTCTATAGCCTCGATAGTCGTGTTTCCTATCTTTCTCTTGGGCTCGTTTATTATTCGTTTAAGCCTTTCGTTGTCGCGCGGATTGTTGACGACCTGAAGATACGCAAGAACGTCCTTAATTTCCTTTCGGTCGTTGAAGCGCTGACCGCAAAGTATGCGGTAGGGTATGCCGCTCTTGGCAAAAATACGCTCTATGACCTGCGACTGCGCGTTGGTGCGGTAAAGTATAGCGAAATCTCGGTAGCTTCTCTTTCCGTCGGCAACATCTGCATTTATCTTATCAACTATATAATTCGCCTCGGCGTTCTGATCCTCGCTCAGCTTCAGCTTTATCTTCTCGCCGTCCTCGCGAGCGGTAAAGAGGGTCTTTCCCTTTCTGCCCTTGTTGTTGGCGATGACCTCGTTTGCCGCGTCAAGTATCGGCTTTGTGGAGCGGTAATTCTGCTCCAGACGAATGACCTTGGCGTCCTTATATGCTCTGTCAAATTCAAGGATATTGGTTATGTCCGCGCCTCTGAATTTGTAGATACTCTGGTCGTCGTCGCCCACGACCATAACGTTGCCGTAGCCCGAGCCCAACAGCCTTGTAAGCACGAATTGCGAATGGTTGGTGTCCTGATACTCGTCGACACAAACGTACTTGAATTTGTTTTTATAGTAATCAAGCACCTCTTTGTCGTCACGGAGTAGCAGAACGGTTTGCATTATGATATCGTCATAATCAAGCGCGTTGCACTCGCGGAGCTTCTTCTGATATGCCGTGTATATTTTTGATATCTGGCGCAAGCGGTAGTCGCCCGCGTGCTCAAGGGTATACTCCTCGGGCGTGATAAGGCGCTCCTTTGCCCTGCTTATCTCTGCCATTACCGATTTTATGGGTAGAGCCTTTTCGTCTATCCTCAGTTCCTTCATAGCCGCTATGATAGCCTTCTTGGTGTCGTCGGTGTCATAGACGGTAAATCCGGGAGCATAGCTGACCCTATCGCCGTATTTGCGCAAGATCCTCATACATACAGAGTGGAACGTGCCCGACCATATTGAGGTCGCCACGCTCTCGTCGTCAAACGAGGATATGAGCCTGTTCTTTATCTCGCCCGCCGCCTTGTTGGTAAAGGTGA
>JAZSJO010000036.1:0-6222 GCA_045534365.1 Eubacteriales bacterium | reverse complement strand
CTTGGCCCCCGACTTGAGACGCACTCGAAATAAGGTGCTTTTTTAAGCTCCTCGTCGCTGAGCGTTCCGCATTCGACCTCGCAGCAGGAGAGCATTCCCGTGGCACGCTTGCCAAGATATTGGGCAAAGCGGTCGCCGCCGAAATATGAGACGGCAACGCCGCCATCGATGATCTTTCTGTCGGCGAGAGTCGTTCCATCTCCGTCGAAGAGAGATGACGCGGTGCTTCCCTTAAGCTGACCCTTCATAGTGACGCTTATCTTGTCGCCCTTGGGATCTTTTTGGATATTATCACCCTCGGAATAGGGATTCTGGTGGGTATAGACTGCCGAATAGTCGAGAGAGTGAGCTATCTCGCCAAAGAGCTGAGATAATTCCTCGGCAGGTAGCACTACGGGGCAGATAAGCTTGTTTTCGGGTGCTTTTGCTCTGCCTCGGTCTCTTACCTCGCGCATTTTCGCTTCGATTTCGCTCTTTATCTTGTCATAATCGAATTCAGAGGTGCGTATCGCCTCGTAAAGCTCAACGCTCTCGCCCTCGTTCCAGGTGGGGATGGCTTCGATCATCACGCCGTACTTGATCTCGCGCTTGTCGATGCCGCGGCTGTTCTTTACAGTCACCGTATATTTGTTTATAAAGATCTCGAGCGCGTTGACCGAGCCCTGTCCAAGCATATCCGATGAAAATACCGCGTCGGCGATCTTCGCGGCGATCTCTTTGGGCGTAAGACTTGCAAGATTTGAGTCTATAAAGCCGTCACAGACCTCGTTTGCGGGTAATTCGTAATATTCATTGGAGATGAGTGCCGCTTTTTTCTTGGCGCTCTCGATTTTTTCACGAGCCTCGCTCTCGGTGGTTGATGCGTAGAGCTTGAAGGACGCCTGCCCCTTTTTGCCGTCGTGGTCGCTATACACCGTTACGGTGAGCACCTCGGTGTCGGTGGCTCTTACGGTCTCAAGCTTACTGTGGACGAAAAAGAGCTCGTAGGATTCGGTCTTTACGCCGTTTATCTTCCATGCGTCGAGAGCAGAGCTATTTAAAAGCTTTTCTATGTTGATCATAATAATTCCACCTCCTTACGCCAGCTTACAGCGAAGCTTAAGTGCGGGGCCTCCGTCGGAAACGCGCACCCATTCCTTATATCCCTTGCCGCAACCGCCGCTGCCGATGACCTTGAAATCGTCGGATACCATAGATATCGACTTTAATACGTCGGGGACGTATCCGCTCATCACCACGGGTGCGACGTAGTTGTCGGTGAGCTTGCCGTCGATAATTTCGATGCCGTACTCGGCGGTACACTGTATCTGCCAGTTTTTGGGATCCTCCATGCCGTTATTGGTCTGGAAGAGCATATAGCCGTGCTTGACCGAGGCTATCATATCCTCAAGCTTATCGTTGCCGGCCTCGAAAAACGTGTTGGTCATACGGGAGTAAGCTTTTCTCTTATAGGACTCGCGTCTGCCGTTGCCCGTGGGCTCGGTGCCAAGCTCGGAAGCGGATACGAGATCGGAAATACCAGAAACCAATATTCCGTCCTTGATTATCTGCGTGTCGTGCGCCAAAACTCCGTCGTCGTCGAAGAAGTAGGAGGCGGTGGAGAGTGCAGAGGCCGCGCCGTCGCGCATATTGCAGATGGGTGACGCTACGTATTTGCCTACGTAGTCCTTCGCCAGCGCTCTGTCCTTGACGAACTGATCCATCTCGACGCCGTGGCCGAACGCCTCGTGAGCGATAAGACCGCTGATGGAGGGATCGGTTATAACGTCGTAGACGCCGGGAGTGATAGGCTTGGCTTCTGCCAGCTTGCCGACCTTAACTACGAGGGAGTCGATAACGGCAGGGAAATCCGCCATAGCGACCGACCAGAGGTGACCGTAAGAGCCGCCGTAGGTCTCAGCCATCTTTTCGCCGTCCTTGAGGATAAGGTAGGAGGTGATATTGACCCAGGAATAGCACTGGTCAAGCTCTCGCTTTTTGGTTATGAAAAGCTTAGAGACGGTAAATGAGGACGCCGAGACCACGCAGTTTACAAGTCTTTCGTCTTTTTCAAGCGCTCTGTCTCTCATATCGGCGCAGAAATTCAAAATCTCCTCGTCGGAAAGCTGACCGTCGTCGCTCTCGCGGGAGAAGGATTTCGTCATAGGCTCGTCAGATGGGCAGGGAACGCGGACGGTGTTGTCGGCGATAGACTCGTCGATAGCGAGACTTTCAACGATCTTTTCGGCAAGAGCCTTCTTGTCGCCCGAGATATCGTCAAGCGAATATTCGTAGAACGACTTGCTGTCGTGCATTTTTACTACGAATCCGCACTCCGAAAGGTTGCCCTCTCCGATGTTCGACGATCGCTTGTTTACGCTGATCGCCGTGCTTTTTACGTCGCTTCCGAGTACGCTGACGTATTCAAATCTTTCGGACAGCGCCGCTACAAGCTCACGGCAATCTGCCCTTCTCAAATTCAAAAACTCTGAAAATTGCATATTGTTCCTTTCTTGTGTATATGTGGGGGAAGGGAGAAGCTTCTTTCAAGAAGCTTCTCCCTTCCCCCATGCTCCCAACTCTTTTCAAGAATCTTTCAAAAAAGCAGGGGATCCACTTATTTTTTATTATAGTTAAAGAGAAAATAACTACAAAATATCCAACGGCTATTTTTTGTTTTCCTCGACGAATTTTTTGATCGCTTCAAAGCTTTTTTCGCTTATATGATGCTCGATCTTGCAGGCATCGATGGCGGCGGTCTCCTCGTCAACTCCGATAGAGGTGAGCAATTTCGTGAGCAGGGTGTGGCGCTCGTACATCTTGTTAGCAATTTCAAGACCTTCGTCGGTAAGGGTGATGTATCCGTGCCTATCGACCTCGATATATCCCGCGTTTTTCAAAATTCCCATAGCTCGGCTGACGCTCGGCTTACTGTAGCCCATATATTCGCATACGTCTATTGAACGGACGGAGCCCATTTTTTTTGACAGTACGTGTATCGTTTCAAGATACATCTCGCCCGATTCCTGAATGTGCATCGCTTACCTCCCTAAATGTTATTATATTTAGTATATCATATATTTCGCATAATTGCAAGGGGGTTTTTGAGACTTTTGCAGAATTGGCTTATTTCAGACCGTAATGCTTTTTGACCGAAGGTGTACATATCGATTTTCCTCGGTGCTTTATACTCTCAACTACCGCAAAAAGCTTTTCCTCGTCGCAATTGCTGTCGATAGTAAGTACGCCGTAGCCCGAAAGAGTTATTTTTTCTCCGTTGGCGTGCATTTGGTCTATCTCGTTTGCGGTAAGACCGTATATACCGATAAACCAATTACTGCCGTTCCGAGTGTTTTTGGAGTTTTTCTCTATGATTCGTTCGATGGTGGAGCGGTTTTGCTGCAAGGCGTTTCTGAGCGCTTGATTGATAAAGTCGCTCCTGTTTGAATAATAACCGTTGTCTACGAGTAGGTCTATCTCGGATAGTGTTGATGAATTGATGTTTACAGATACTTTTTCATTCAGGTTTTCATTACTCATTATTATTACCTCATTATATCACAATTATGCTCCGATTGGAGCATATATATAATATCATTAATTTAGAAATTTGTCAAGATGTTTTTGATTCAGTTGACAAATTTTGCTTTAAGTGATATAATAATTGAATGATTTTAAGAAGGGAGAGGAAAAATGAAAAGCAAAATGAGCAAGCTTTTGCCCCGTATCAAGATAAAAAACTGCATATTTCTCATTTCAGGCAGCGCTATACTTGCGTTCGGACTTTTCAACGTCCACTCCTTTTCGGGAGTCACCGAGGGCGGAACTCTCGGCCTCAATCTGCTTCTTTACTATTGGTTTAATATCTCTCCCGCCGTTACGTCGGTAATTCTGAACGCTATCTGCTACTTTATCGGTTGGCGGACGCTTGGTAAGGATTTTATCGCTTATAGCGCGATCTCATGTTTGTCTTTCGCTCTTTTTTACGCGCTTTTTGAGTTTATAGGCCCGATCTTTCCCGAAATAGCAAATTACAGACTTGCCGCGGCGATTTTGGGTGCTGTTTTCGTGGGTGTGGGCGTTGGTCTGTGCGTTAGATTCGGCGGCGCGCCCTGCGGAGACGACGCGTTGGCGATGAGCCTGTCGAAAATTGCAAGGATCGATATAAAATGGGTGTACCTTATCTCAGACATCACCGTTCTGCTTTTGTCGTTGACGTATATCCCGCTTGGTGACATTATGTACTCGCTTCTGACCGTCGTGCTTTCGGGGCAGATAATAAGCCTCGTGCAGAAGATAGGGAAGAGAAAATAATAAAATTGACCGATCACGTCAACTGCGATAAAGCAGACGCCGTGATCGGTCTTTTTGGCTTAAAAACCGTTGTTAAAATCGTCGTTTGTTGAGTTACTCTTGTAGCTACCGTCGTCTTCGGTCGCTTTCTTTCTGTTTTTCACCGTTTTGACTATCATAGCTATAGCAACGATTATAATAATCACCGCGATGAGGATCGTGAATATATCACTTGCGGTCAAGGTCTTGGGGAAGACCTCCTCGATATAGTCGACGAGAACGACCACGGGTATTCCCGTTTCCGCGGTGAACTTCGTCAGCGCGTCGTTGACCGTAGACTCGGTCAGGTCAAGAGACGTGTTGTTCGTAAGATGCGATTCGTACGAGGTCGTATCGTTGCCGCAGGTAAACGAGGACGTGAGCCCGAGAGCCTCCACGTGTCCCTGCATAGTCGTGATTACCGACGCAATACCCGAATCGAGCGAATATTTGTAGGAATTACTGTTTATTGCAGAGCGCTCGATAGCGTAGCCGAGCTTGCTGTTGTTGCTTCCGAACATTTCGTTTATTCTGGGATTGACGTGATCACCTACCCAGGCGATGAAGCTATAATCGTAATATTCCTCGTCCTCTACGAGAAAAACTATAAGGATATTGTCCTCGTAATCTGCGGTCGTACCGAATTCCGCGGCATACTGACTGTCGGCGTAATCCTGAAAATCGTTCTCGTTGTAGATCGAAACTCCGCCAACGGATATCGATTGCACTGAAGAGCCAATCGAAAACAAGATCATAATAGCCGCAAAAAATATCAAAAAGATAGGCGCGATAAGCATTCCGAGAAATCCGCCGAGGCAACCGCCGCCACCGTAATATCTGCGAGGACCGTAGTAATGACGCCAGCCTCCGTGATAGCGAGGACCGTAATGATAATGGCCGCCGAAGCCGCCTCCGGATCTTCCGCCAAATCCTCCGCGTGAGCCTCCTCCAAAGCTTCCTCCGCCGCCAAATCCTCCGCGTGAGCCGCCGCCCCCTCTTGATCCTCCACCTGGTCCGGGCATAATTTTATCCTCCTGAAACAATTATTCTTTAATGGTCAAGACTTGTGTTGTCCATATACATATATTTTACCACTTTTTCCGCCGTTTTGCAATGGGTTTGAGAAAATTTGTCCGCAGGGCTTCTTGACCTTCCGCTTCAGCAAAACAAAAAGACACCGCACGGTGTCTTTTTGTTTTTGGCGGAGGCAGAGGGATTCGAACCCCCGTGGGGTTGCCCCCAAACGGTTTTCAAGACCGCCTCGTTATGACCACTTCGATATGCCTCCGAGCAAGAGTGTAAATTGTTCTTCACTCATACTTAAGCATTATACCACACAAATTGGTAATTGTCAAGTATTAATGCTTAAAAATCTTTTGGTCTCACATCTATTGTAACACTACAAATACAATCGGTGAATTTTCAAAATCGTATTGACCTTTGCAACGTTTTGTGTTAAGATATATTTACACACTTTAATAATAGCAGATTATTTTTGACGTGTAAATAGAAAATCCTGCTAAAAGCATTGCAAAATTTGTTGACCGAGGCGATACGCGAGTATCTTGAGGCACGAGTCTGCGAAAGAGTGGCTCTCGATATGCTTTCAGAGAGATTTCATTTCGGAAAGGTCTATCTTTTCGACGTTTTTAAGAAAAATACGGGATGCTCGATAATGAATTATCATCTTGATATGAAGGTATCCGAGACAAAGCGACTTTTGCGTGAGAGCAAGGATTCGGTGTCGGAGATTGCCGAGACGTTCGGTTTTGAAAGTCAATCATATTTTTCAAGGTGCTTCAAAAGCAGTGTGGGATATCCTCCGCAAAGCTTCAGAAAGATGCTGATAAACAATTACGCGGTACGCAGAGAAAAATAAAGGTGAGGAAGATATGCAGGGCAATACTGATT